>JANOKE010000030.1:0-7452 GCA_031419135.1 Gemmatimonadaceae bacterium | reverse complement strand
CCGGGATAGACACCACCCTATATAGGGTGCTACCCTATATAGGGTGAAGAAGACCAGTGTCTATCTCGACGACGAGCTCGACCGCGCACTGGCAATGCGCGCGGTCGACGAGGGGATCACGAAGGCCGAGCTAATCAGGCGCTCGCTCGGTGGTGTGATCAGCAGGCCAAAGCGCGTGAAACCGACCGCCGCCGGAATCATCAAGGGCGGCCGGACCGACGTTGCGCGGAACGTCGACGAGTACCTGCGCGAGACCGGCTTCGGCGAATGGCGGTAGTACTTGATACCTCGATCATCGTCGCGTTCATGGTCGCTGACGAGGCCGACCACGGGGCCGTGCGGTCGTGGATCGATCGCCTCGACGACGATCTCGTGACCACACCGCTGGCGCTGGCCGAGATGGATCACCTGGTCACCGCGCGTGGCGGCGGGCCGGCGGCGGCGCGCCTTTGGGCGGACTTCGAGCGCGGTGCCTACCAGGTCCGCTGGTGGGCGGATGCGCTAGCGGAGACGCTCAAGGTCGCACGCGCCCAGAAACGCATCGGCCTCGTCGATGCTTCGCTTGTTGCCCTCGCCGAGCGGCTTTCGACGACGAACGTGGCGACGCTCGACCACCGCCACTTCCGCACCCTCACGACGTCCGCCGGTCCGCTCGACCTGCTCGGCGAGATGACAGGCGTCGGCCGATATGAGGGCGCGGTCCAACATGCATCGCCGATGAAAATCACCAAGCAGGTATCACTGGTGATCGACCTCGACTGGCTTATCCGCGCCAAGCGGGCAGCAGGCAGACCGAAGGATCTCGAAGTCCTCGCGGAGCTCGAGATCCTTCGGGATCTGGCGGGCGACGGTCGGTTCTGAAACGTCGGTCCTACTGAGTCCGAGCCGTTTGAGGGCGCGTGGCGCGAGAAGTCGCTGACCTTTCATGGACCGCACTACTCGGTCGACGAACTACAACTCATCGACGAACAGGGCGTGTTTCGTGCACTGACTGCGCTGGCGAAAACGGTGCCGTTGCGATACGTGGAGGGCGCCACGTTCACAGCGTTTCGCAGAGGGTTGTGATGTCGTGCTGGTGCGGTCTCCCGTCTCGGGCGCGACTTGCGTCACCCATGAACTTGCCCAAAACACCACCCACCCCTGCGGCCCGTATACAAACCACAGCGTGGTGCCACTGGCGTAGCCGCCCGAGCGCGAGCCGCCGCGCGCGTAAAGTGTGGTGTGCGTAATGTCGATGGAATAGAACGGTCCATCGCCGCGCACCGGCCCAATATGACTCGTCAGGCCGGTTGTACCTGCCGGAAGAACCCAGCCAATCGCGACAGGCGTGTTTGCGAGCGACACGGCGCGCTGTCTCACGACATCCGGCAGCGAATCCATGCTGAGATACCGCGGAACCGAGTCGACCGGCGGCGGTAACGAGAGAACCCCACGCTGTTCGGTGCCCGGGGGTACGAACGAGAGCGGTTGTATGGCATAGAGCGATTCGATAACGCGCATGCCGATCACGGTGGCAATGGAATCTGGCGCGCGCCGCGCGCGGCCCGAGCGCGTTCCTCGCATTGCGGGATCGCCGGTGATCTGCCGAATCGCCAGCTGCCGCTCTTCACTCTGAAGGGCAAGCGCGAAAGACACGAGTTCGGACGTCGTCAAGAGCGAATCGCCAATCGCCATCAACAGGGCACGGAATAACGCGCGCGTGGAATCGTCCGTTGCCGTCGCACGGTGTCGCTGATACGTGCCTCTGAGAAGCACCCCCGTGCGTGCCTCAGCAGACTGACATCCGAATTGCGGTCAAATATCATCCTTCATATCCTTCATATAGACGCTATTCGTCCATGCCATGGATGATTTGTAATCCGTTAAACAGCAACTACTTTCCGAAACCCACGGCTTGCCTTTGCAGGCTTTCCAGTTCGCGTCGGAGCAGCCCTGCGCATTGGCGGCGCTCAGTGCGCTTCACAGCACGACCAGCGCCACAATCCTGAATCGAAACATCGTCCGCTCCCGTGTGTTGGCAAGCATGTCCATGGCTATCGCACCTTCCTCCCCGCAGTGTTCGCCCCACCCTGATGGAGTATGAATCCCGTCACGGTCCCCTGCGCGTCGCGCACGAACGTGACCTGCGCGTCCACTTCCTTCACGAAGAAATCGGTTTCCGACTCCGGCCACAGTTGAAACGCACCCTGTCCGGTCGCTTGCGCGTACAGCGCAGCGCCCTTCCGCGTGACTTCAATCGAGAACTCCGACGACAGCTGGTACAGTCCGACGTACGGTTCGAGCACGCTTTCCATCAGCGCAATCGCCGTGCGCAGTTTCAGTGGCGCAGGCTTGGGTGTAAGCGGAAGTTTCGGTGCCAAGAGGTGCATTCCGATGTCATCGGCGCCAGCATTGCCGCTGTTCGTCAGCACTACCACGCCCATTCCGGTGGACGGCTGAAAGCCGGCGAAGGTGTGATAGCCACCGGTGCCGCCGTTGTGCCAGATGAGCGTGTCGGCTCCAGCGTGTTGGACAATCCAATTCAATCCGATGCCGGCGCCCGGACCACCGGCAGACCCGCGTTCCGCGTGCGCAAACGCCATGGCCTTTCCCATCGCGCCGCGTTCGGTGTGCAGGTTCGCCGCCACGAACTTCAGCATGTCCTCGGTATTTGACCGAATCGCGCCCGCTCCCGCAAACGTCGGCAGGTCCCACAGCGGCACGACCTTGCGTTGCGCGTCATGACCGAGTGCAAGGTGCGCCTGCATCCACGGAGAAAGCGTGATCGCACTGTCCGTCATTCGCAGTGGGGACAAGATGCGTTCGCGCACCAGCGCTTCGTATGACTTCCCGGCCGCGAGCGACAACGCATGCCCCAACAAGCCAACTCCAAGATTCGAGTACTCGAATCGCTCTCCGGGATCTCGTGTCAGCGCGTAGGCAGAAAGGAAATCGTACAGCTGCTGGACGCTGTAGTCCGCGTACGGATTCGTCGCGTCCTTGGGCCGCATGTTGGTAGGCAGCCTGGGGAGCCCGGAGTTTTGCACCGACAGCATGCCAAGCGTGATCTGCTTTCCGTTGCGCGAGGGAATGCGTACGGTTGACGGAAGGAATTTCTGCACCGGATCGTCGAGAGCGACCTTCTTCTCCAGGACCATCTGGGCCAGCACGGTGGCGGTAAAGACCTTGGAGATCGAACCGATCTCGAATACCGATTCTCCGTCGAGCGGTGGCTGGCCGGGGCCCGGATCGCCGAAGGACACAATGCGCGTGCGTCCACTCGCGTCGACCATCCCGACAACAATTCCGGCGCTTCGTTTCTCCTCGACTCGCTGCTTGATGATCGCGAGGACTACGGAATCCGGAGGAAAGGCGCGCGGCGCAGGCGCTTGGGCGAGAGCGATCGGCGGGAGCACTGCCGAAAGTGTCAGCAGGGCAGAGACAACCAGAGGTCGTTGGCAGCAAGCATGCTTCGAGTGAGTGCGCATGAACGATCCTACGCCGGAACGACGCAGTCGGTAAGATCATGACTGGCCGGGGCGGGATCGAGCGCGATCACGCGGGCGCCCGTCACGGCGACACCTTGGCCTTGGCACAAACACCTTGGCGCGCTCCGGCATGCCGGCCATCATTGGGTGTGTCGAGCAGCCATTCAGTCCACCCTTCGCCTATGCTGGGCGAGGGCGACCTCGTGCCCACGTCAAGCAGCTTGATGCGATTGCTCGTGGCGGCGAGTCGCTGGAAATAGCGAATGGACTCGTCGTACGTCTCCAGCTTGAAGTCGGCGCCACCGGGAAAACCGCCGAACGGTGGTGCGCAGTCTTCAGGATGCTCCGACTGGTTAGTTGAGAGGCGCGGGTGCGTTTTCGGGTTCGCTCGCCACGATGGTCGTCGCGGCCATGTATCCCGAAACGTTCAATGCGGTCGCGACAGTATCCGGAATGGCATCCACCGCAATCAGAATACCGATGCCTTCAATGGGCAGACCAATGGCCTGAAACAGCGGTGTGAGCATGATGAAGGCGCCACGTGGTACACCAGGCACGCCAAACGCCAGAAACACTGCCGCGAACGCAATCGTGGCCAACTCTCGTGCATGGAGCGGCACGCCATAAAACCATCCTACAAACAGCGCGCCCATGGTCCAGGACACCGGTCCGGCAATCTTAAACGTGGACACAGTGAGCGGCAGCACAAATCCGGTCACACGCTTTGGCAGTCCAAGATGATCGGCGCTTTCCACCAGGGCCGGCAGTGACGCAATGGACGAGCTGGAACTCAGCGCAATGAGTTGCGCCGGCAGCAACGCGCGAGCATATGCGCGCACCGGCACGTGACCGAATGTGGCGACCACGGGATACAGCAACAGGATCATGAGAGCGCACACCACCGAATAGGCCGCGATATAAAAACCGATCGCGCCTGCCAACTGGGCACCGGCGTGCACGGCCAGCGGCAGCACCAGCGCAAACACACCGATTGGTGCCAGCAACACCACCCAGCGCACCAGCAACAGCATGGCGTCGGCAACTGCGCCGAAGAATTGGGTGAGTCGTTCGCGTGACTCGGCCGAACCCCGCACGATGGCAAGAGCGAACAGCAGCGTGAAGATGATCAAGGGCAGCATCGCACCGTTGGCGGCCGCGGCGATGGGATTGGAAGGAATCAATGAAACCAGCCACGCGCCGGCGGTTTGACTCTGACCACCGGACACCAGTTGACTGGCGGCTTCGGTGGCGCCTGCGGGCAGGGATGGCCGCGACGCAGCGTCGCTGGGTAACACCGAGAACAGCGCAGGCGCCAACGGGATGACCAGTGCGGCGGTGGCCGTGAGCAGCACGAAAAACACCACCAGAGTGCGACGACCGAGACGACCGATAGCGCGCACGTCGGACGTAGAGGCCACTCCGGTAATCAACAGTGACACGACCAGCGGAATTACCGTCATCCGGATGGCGTTTACCCAGAGCGTGCCAACAGGACCGATCGCATCTGCCGCATCTTGCAGCGTCGAATTTCCAGACGCGCCAACCGCCATGCCGACCGTGATGGCCACGCCCAGAGAGAGCAGCACCCGTGCATTTTCGTTCATCAGAGTTGGTTGGGTTACATCATGAGATCGCCACCGTTGATGTCGAGCGCCGTGCCGGTCATGTATCCGGCGGCCTCGGACGCGATGAAGCAGATGAGATCGGCCACTTCACGGGCCGTTCCCAGACGAGGCACCGGAAAACCCGATGCCAACTGCTCCAACCGTTCGTGCGTGGCGTACTCGTGCGTCAACTCGGTGTCGATCATGCCGGGACAAATCGCGTTCACGGTGATGCCAAACGGGCCCAGTTCCTTTGCTGCCGCTCGCGTCAAACCGAGCAGTCCGGTTTTCGACGCGGTGTAGTGAGCGCCACCCAATGTGCTGACCATGCGACCCGCCGTGGATGATACGTTCACGACGCGTCCATACTGCTGTTCCTTCATGGGTGGCAGCACGGCTTTGATGAGCAGAAAGGGTGCCGTGAGGTTTACATCGATGGCCGCACGCCATTCCTCAGCCGAAAGGTCGCTGAAGCGCGTGGAGCGTGCCATCGCGGCGTTATTGACAAGGATGTCCACGCGACCAAAGCGCTTCAGAGTACGCGCCACGACATCGTCGGGTACGCCGGCCGCGGCAACGTCTCCGGGCACTGCGAACGCGCGTTCACCAAGCGACGCCGCGACATCGTGTGCGCGTTCGTGATCGCGCACATTGATCGCCACAAACGCACCACGTTCGATCAAGCGAGCAGCGGCGGCGCGACCCAAGCCCCGTGCCGCGCCGGTGATGATGGCCACGCGTCCGTGAAAGTCGGTAAGAGAATGCGCTGCGATCGATCGATCCATTGAGAGGGTGAACACGAATGCCAGGTCCGGACGCACAACTTGTCGCGCGGAACAACGACTGTCTACGACCGAGCGGCGCGCTGGCGGAGTCAGGGCGCCCACTCGGAGGCATCCTTCAGATCCGACTGGCCGATCAAGACGTTGTCGGTTGTTGGGCGGGGTCTCGCGGCGATTTCCAGGGCGCGATCGACGCCGGAGTGCCCGATGGTTACCCTATCGGGGTCCCTATCGGGGTCCCCAACAGGAAATTCACGTGACGGTCTTCGGAAAAACGGCAGGCATGCCAGGCGAGAATGGAGCGTATGCGATCACCTCTGGCAAGCTGGAGGGAGGCCAGGTCTGGGAACTCGTACGCCAGCAATTTCCCGTCTTTCTGAACGTAGCGTCAAAGCCGGTCGCGGCGGCGGCGACGGACAAGGACATTGCGAGCTGCAAAGCCGCAGTGATGACACTGCTGTCTCCGGCGAAAGTTTACACGCTGGAGTACGCCACCGTCCACGCAAGGCGGCTGGGGATTCCAACCAATCTCCAGATTCTGATGGACGGCATGGTGGCGGTGAGTCCTGATGTCAAGCGATTGCGCGACGCCGTGGTGCAATCGGAGCAAGACGCAATGACTCTGGAAAATTCGCGCGCGGAATACAATCACATCGTGGAAGGAACTGCTGCGGGCACATACGGAGCTAAACTCCGCCTGCTGCGAGACAGGGGCCACCTGACGCTCAGAACGCCGCATCGCGGCTTCATTTCAGGCTACGAAGGCCCCGACCAGTTCGGCATGAGCTACGAACTGGCCGGTCGTCTGCCGGACGCGTATGTGCGCAAACTCGTGCTGCACGTACACTGCACCTACACCGGCGCCGTCCGCGCCGCGTCTATCAAATACAAGGACCAGGAGCGGCTACCGGGCGATGGACTGGCGCTTGAGGCTGATGCACTCGAGCATTTCAACAACCTGACCTATACGAACATGACGGTGCGGGGGCTGCTGCCGTTCAACTGAGGCGCAATGTTCAGCCGCGCGAATGCGACCGTTGTGTAACGAACCCGTCACACTGGGCGCTGTGCCTTGGCGGAGTGGCCAATTGTAACAGATTTCCATTCGAATTGTAACGGAAGTCGGTGCCGCAACGCCGACCGTGCCGATCCCGCTCCATCGCCTTGCTCGAAACCACTGGGTTCATGTCGATCATCAATCGCGTCGCCTGCTTGATCGCGGCGACGGCCGTTCTGGTTACCGCGCTCCCGGCGCAGCCGTCGTCCACCGCGGCACCCGCGCCGGCTCCAGCGCCAAAGCCCTGGTACGAAAAACTCTCCCTTCGCGGCTACGCGCAGATTCGCTACAACCGCCTGCTGGAAACCAATAAGCAGTTGGTGTGCGCGCAGTGCGACCGATCGATCGGCAACAATGGTGGACTGTTCCTGCGGCGCGGACGACTGGTCATCAGCGGCGACGTGCACCCGCGCGTGTATGTGTATGTGCAACCGGACTATGGCAGCGACGCCGCTGGCGCGTTGCACTACCTGCAGCTCCGCGACGCGTATTTCGATGTGACACTCGACACGCAAAAGGAGCACCGCGTCCGCATTGGCCAG
>JANOKE010000029.1:0-1400 GCA_031419135.1 Gemmatimonadaceae bacterium | reverse complement strand
GCGCCGGGTACGATTGGCATGATGTGCTGCGTCAGCACAAGGATCGCATGCTCGGCGAAGTCATTTCCGATGTTGTCGATTCCGTCCACGCCACCTTCAGTCGCAAAAAGCGCGATGAACTGCTCGCCCAAGGACGGCTGGGGCGCAACGCGTTGCGCGGGGTGCTGGCGCCGCTCGGACCGACCCCCGTCGGCGGTTCGGTGGCGGTGTCGACATCCAGACTGCCCGGCCGCAAAGGCGTGTCGCCGGCGGTGCCAATCCGCGACGACGCGCTGGGCGCATACGCGAGTGTTGTAAAACAGGCTCGCGCGGATCGCGAAGAGATTGGCCGACTGCTGGGCACAATCCCGCCGGCCGAACGTGGGCGCATTCCCGATGTGACGTCGACGGCCATCGAGTTGGTGAATCGGATCGAGTCGATGGCTGTTGAGGTGGCGCAAACCGATCTGGAACTTGGGGTAGATCGTGCGCGCAGTATCGAGGCGGAAATCGCCGTGCTCGAATCTGAAGCGAATCCACTCGAGACGTCCAGGAGTGAGGCACGCGTTCGTCGGCTGGCACAGTTGCGTCGCGACCGTCGCGCCGTCGCCGACATCGAACGTCGGCGTGATGCGCGGAAAGGGCAAATCGAAAGTTGTCGGCTGGCGCTCGAGAACATGCGCCTCGATCTGGTGCGACTGCGCACCGGCAACAGTTCGGTGCAGAGCGTCACGTCCATCGCCGAACACGCGATGGCGCTGGCCCGTGAGGTGGACATCGCCGTGGGTGCTGCCGGTGAAGTGCGCAACGCCACGCGCGGCCGCGCCGTGTCCCCCGCGTAGTCGCTTCATGAGCGAGGCCACGCGGGCGGCGGCCGACGCGGCCGACGCGAGTATGCTTCGTGACCGCGTGACGGCGGCCTTCGGAGATCACTACCTGATCGGTCCGGAAATCGGACGCGGTGGGATGGCGGTCGTGTATTCCGCCGAGGATCTGCGGCTGCAGCGGCAAGTCGCACTCAAGGTTCTCCCTCCAGACCTGGCGTTCCGCTCCGATGTGCGTGAGCGATTTGTCCGCGAAGCGCAAACAGCGGCGCGACTGAATCATCCGCACATCGTGCCCATTTATGCGGTGCACGAGCAGGCCGGTATGGTGTGCTTTGCCATGGGGCTGGTTACCGGTGAAAGCATTGCCGCGCGCCTGTTGCGCGATCCGCGACCACCGACCGACTTCATTGCGGCGACACTGGAACAGACGGCCGACGCCCTGGCCTACGCGCACGCGTGCGGTGTGGTGCACCGCGATGTGAAGCCCGACAACATTCTGCTCGATCGCGACTCAGGGCGCGCCATGGTGACCGACTTCGGAATCGCACGCGCGGCGGAGAGCGGTTCGCGGCTCACGCAAACCGGAGTGGCCGT
>JANOKE010000028.1:0-2295 GCA_031419135.1 Gemmatimonadaceae bacterium | reverse complement strand
CGCTCAACTCCACCCCCGACGAGATTGCCATTCGCGGCACACAGGGCGGCAACAACCTCGTGCGCTTCGAGCGTCGTGATAACCGCATACTGCTACGCGAAGCCAGCTACAGCGAAGTCAACTCCGATACCTCGACCGCCGGAAAGAAGGCCTTCGACCTGATTGCGCTCACGAAGATTCTCGCCGCATTCAATGTCGAAGCGTACGGCGCCGACAGCGCGTCGGTTATCGAAGTCACCCGCCTGTTCACCGGCGGCGTGCCGGAGTACACGGCGCTCGGTGCACGTGCCACCGTCGATGCGACACGCTCCTATCTCGACCGATTTGCCGCGTTCTCACGCAATGTAAACGTCACCGCGGTGCAGACGTTTACCCCGCAGGCCGCGGCCGCCGCCGCCCCGGGTGGTGGACGCGGTGGCGCCGCAGGCGCGCCCGGAGCCACCACCGAACGGTACACCTTCTCGATTGCCAAGCTGCCTGACGTGCCGATGCAGCCACGTCTCAACGACGATCGCGTCGGATACATCGGCGTGTCGCAACGTGATTTCTCCGGAGCCTATCAGCGCGTCGAAACCAAGCGCTACATCTCGCGCTGGCGTCTCGAATGTTCCGACGCCAAGGTGGGCAACCTGTGCGTGCCGAAGAAGCCCATCACGTACTACCTCGATCCCGCCACACCGGCGTGGATCAAGCCGTGGATCAAACGCGGTATCGAAGACTGGCAGGTGGCCTTCGAAGCGGCCGGCTTCAGCAAAGGCATTGTCGCGGCCGAAGCGCCCGGCGATCCGGAATTTTCCGGCGAAGACGCCACCGTCGCCATGGTGCGCTGGTTGCCATCGGCCACCGAGAATGCCGTCGGACCCAGCTTGAAAGATCCGCGCACCGGCGAAATCATCGACGCCGATGTGCAGACGTATCTCAACGTGATGAATCTCAGCCGGTCCTGGTATTTCACCCAAGTCGGTCATCTCGACAAGCGCACCCACAAGTTCCCGTTCCCCGATTCGCTGATGGGACGCCTGGTTGAATACGTGACGGCGCATGAAGTCGGCCACACACTGGGCTTTCCGCACAACTTCAAGGCGAGTTCGATGTATCCCCTCGACTCAGTGCGCTCGAAAACGTGGGTCGCGAAGATGGGTCACACCCCCACGCTCATGGATTATTCGCGTTTCAACTACGTCGCGCAACCGGAAGACAACATCGCGCTCGACGACCTCATTCCAAAGGTCGGCCCGTACGACAAGTACGCGGTGATGTGGGGCTATTCGCCCATTGCCGACGCGAAATCACCGGAGGCCGAGAAGGCAACGCTGAATAAATGGGCGAAGATGCAGGACACCATTCCGTGGTATCGCTTCGCCAGCGACGCCGGCGCGCAGGGCTCCGATCCGGGCGAACAGTCGGAAGCGGTGGGTGACGCAGACGCAGTGAAAGCCACCTCGCTTGGCGTGAAAAACCTCAAGCGTACCATGGCGCTCGTCGAGTCGGCCACGGCGTGGAAGGAAGGCAGCACCTACGACGATCTGGAAGAGATTTACGGTCGCACCGTTGGGCAGTGGGCTACCGAGATGGGCCATGTCGCGCGCATCATCGGCGGCGAATACAAGCAGGAAAAACTCGTCGGCCAGAAAGGGGTGGTGTTTCGCAATGTCGAACCCGCCCGCCAGAAAGACGCCCTGAGGTTTCTGCTCGATAACGCGTTTACCACGCAGGCGTGGCTGCTCGACGAAAGCATCCTGCGCAAAGTCGAAGCCAGCGGCAGTCTCAATCGCGTGGGCAATGCGCAGGCCCGCGCGTTGACCAGTGTCCTCTCCAACGATCGGTTGGCCCGCATGCTGGAGATGGAAGCGATGGCCAAGTCGACGCACGACGTGTACGCCGTGTCCGACATGCTGGCGGACCTCCGCAAGGGATTGTGGAGCGAGATCCACACGGGCAACGAAATCGATGCGTTTCGCCGTCGCTTGCAGCGTCTGTATCTCGAAGCGATGGCCAGCAAGATCAATCCGCCCGCAGCGGCCGCAGCGGCGGCCGCACCCGCAGGCGGCGGACGTGGCGGCGGCGCCGCACCGGTGACCACGGCCGACTTCCGTCCAATTCTCAAGAGCGAGATGCGCGCACTCGATGCCGACCTCGCTTCAGCGATCGCCCGAACCAACGATCGCATGAGCAAGGCGCATCTCGAAGACGCGCGTGATCAAATCAGGCAGATGCTGGAGCCGAAGGGCTAAACTGCTTGAGGAGTGAGCAGAAGCAGGGGTGAGGGTGGAGCGGTGAGCGGTGAGGGTAGAG
>JANOKE010000027.1:0-1816 GCA_031419135.1 Gemmatimonadaceae bacterium | reverse complement strand
ACAACAATCAGGACACCGATGATGAGCGCCCGTGGCAGCGTGCGCGCCGGGTCCACCAGTTCTTCGGCAACGGCGTTCGTCTGTTGCCAACCACCGTAGGAAAACAGCACGGGTACCAGGGCCGCACCCATCGCGAGCACCACGGCACTGCCGCCCACCGGTGGCGTGAGGGGTGGTGGCGAGGCCACCGCGCCAGCAAGACTCGTAGCGTGATCGGGTGACAGCAGCAGGGCCGCCAGCACGAGCACCGCGATGGCCGCCAGTTTGAGTAGCGTGAGCACGTTGCCGGTGGTCGCGCCAATGCGAACCCCGAGCACGTTCAGCACGGTCAGTACGGCGATGATGGAAATGGCCAACGGACGAATGGTGGTCGCCGACCATCCCAGCAGCGTGGCCAGATAGCTGGCGCCGGTCATGCCCACCGCCGCGATTGCGCCCGTGGCCATGATGAGAAACAGCGCCCACCCGTACAGGAACGCCGGGAGCGGACCCCACGCATCGCGCAGGTAGACATAGGTTCCACCGGCCAGCGGACGACGGGCACCCAACTCAGCGTACACGAAGCCTCCGATGATGGCGACGATACCGCCAAGTGCCCAGGCTCCCAGCGTCAGGGACGAGGAACCTACCCGCTGCGCGACCACCGCCGGTGACAGAAAGATCCCCGCGCCGATGATGCCGCCAACAACCAGCATCGTCCCGGAAAATGTGCCGAGCCGGGCGTCGTAGCCTACGCGTTCCTCTCGTTCGACGTGCAAAGGGGGAGGAGAAACCATGAACGCAAAGTGCACCGTATACTTTTCGGGCGCTACCGGTGTCCAATCTCGCAGGATTCCACGTTCCCAGTCCTTTCGCCAACTCACCATGTTGCAACCGTATCGTGCGCACCTGATTGCTGCCGCGCTCCTGTTGGCTCCAATCGCCTTCCCGGCGGTGGCTCAGGCACCCCGCATTCCCTTCGAAAAGTTCACGCTGCCCAACGGCCTTGAGGTGATCCTGCATGTGGATCGCTCAGTGCCCATCGTTGCCGTCAATAGCTGGTTCAAGGTTGGATCGGGAGATGAGAAGCCCGGACGGACCGGATTCGCGCATCTGTTCGAGCACATCATGTTCATGGGCTCGGAGCATGTGCCGGTTGGCAAGTTCGACGAATGGCTCGAAGCGGCCGGCGCGAACAACAACGGCTCGACCAGCAACGATCGCACCAACTATTACGAAACGGGGCCGTCGAATGCGCTGCCGCTGATGCTCTGGCTTGATGCGGATCGCATGGGGTGGCTGCTGCCAACGATGGACAAACCCAAGCTCGACCTGCAGCGCGACGTCGTGAAAAATGAGCGGCGCCAGAACACCGACAACGTGCCGTATGGACGCGCGTTCGAAACCCTGCTCCCGGTGATGTTTCCGGCCGACCACCCGTACTCCTGGCCGGTGATCGGCTCGCTGACCGATCTGAGCAACGCGTCGGTGAACGATGTCAAAGAGTTTTTTCGGCGATATTACGCGCCGAACAATGCCAGCATCGCGATCGCGGGTGACTTCAATCCGGATTCGGCGAAGGCGTGGGTCCGCAAGTATTTCGGGAACATCCCGCGCAATACCGATACTCCCGTCCGAC
This sequence comes from Gemmatimonadaceae bacterium, assembly GCA_031419135.1. GTDB lineage: Bacteria > Gemmatimonadota > Gemmatimonadetes > Gemmatimonadales > Gemmatimonadaceae > Gemmatimonas. The sequence goes on along the minus strand of JANOKE010000027.1, from coordinate 198 downwards.
CGATTGTCCCGATGGTCGCGCTGGCCAAGGACACCATTCTGGTGCTGGAAGACCGCGTTCAACTTCCGCGACTGTACTATGCATGGCATGGTGCGAAGGCGATGAGCCCTGACGAGCCCGCCATCGATGCGCTCTCACAGATTCTCGCGGGCGGCAAGAGTTCGCGGCTCTATCGTACGCTCGTATACGAGAAGCAGA
>JANOKE010000026.1:0-2098 GCA_031419135.1 Gemmatimonadaceae bacterium | reverse complement strand
CAAGGGACGGCAACACGTCCTTCAGATGGGGCCGTGGTCGATGGGCGAGTTCAGCGAACGGGCCGGTGTCTCAGGAGAGGGGACGACCCGCGCGACGATCAGTAGAGGCGCGAACGACGAGTGGACAATCTCGGCGCCTCGAGGTAGTATCGCGCGCCTCTTTGACTACGGCGATATCAACAATCCAATCGATAAAGGCCTGTACTACTTCGACTTTGAGGTGCAGGCAAGAATGATTCAGAACGGGGCTTGCATTTAGACTCGCGCGCGGGTCGGAGCTCAGGCGTCACGCTTCCGCCGCTACCGATCGAGCTCCGACCGACAAAGAGGTTCAGGCGCGACGCCGATTCGAATCGCGTTCTCGCCCCCCCTGCCAACATGGTGTGAGACGATTCCCCTCGCCTAATTAGTGAGGAACTCAGGGGGCACAGGAGGTCCTATCGTATGGCCGTTCCATCCAGCAGTGCATCGAACAGCGAAACGGAAGTGTCCGCCAGCGCCGGGCGCCGCCGATTCACCGTCGAATACAAGACGCGCATCGTCCACGAAGCGGCGCAGTGTCACGCCGTGGGAGACGTCGGCAGCTTGCTCCGCCGGGAAGGCCTGTTCTCGTCGCAGTTGCGGCTGTGGCGCAAACAGTACCAGGCGGGAGGACGCCACGCGTTAGCGCAACGGCGCGGCCCGAAGCTCCGCGCGGACACGACCGCGTTGGGGCGCGTGCAGCGCGAGAACGCGCAGTTGCGTGAGCAACTGGCGCGTGCCGAATTGCTGATCTCCATCCAAAAAAAACTGTCGGAGCTGCTGGGGCTGCCCCGACGCGACGGGAATGGAGAACCCACGTGACGGCGACGTTGCACGCGCACGGGGACGCACTCGGGATATCGACCCTGAGTGCGGCGCTCGGCGTGCCGCGCTCCAGTGCCTATCGGTGGCGGCAGCCCCTCACCCCGTGCGTCCCGTGCGTCCGGTGTGAGGAGGCTGCCGTGGTGCGCACGCCCTCGCCTCGTGCGTTGTCCCCTGCCGCGCAAGCGCAGGTGCTCGCCTACCTGCGTGACCCGCGATTTGTGGACCGCGCCCCGGCGCAGGTGCACGCCACGCTGCTCGATGAAGGCACCTTCGTGTGTAGCGTGCGCACCATGTACCGACTGCTCGCGACCTTTCACGAAGTGCGTGCCCGCCGCGCGCAACGCCCGCATCCGAAGTACGCCGTGCCGCGCCTCGTGGCGACCCGGCCGAATCAGGTGTGGACGTGGGATGTGACGGACCTCAAGGGCCCGGTCAAGGGCGACCGGTACAAGCTCTATGTCGTGCTCGATTTGTTCAGTCGGTTCGTCGTCGCGTGGATGCTCGCGCGCCGCGAATCGGCGACGCTCGCCCAACGCCTCATGCGGACCGCGTGCGCCCGCGAGGGCATTGTGAAGGGGCAACTCACCACGCATAGTGATCGCGGCAGCATTCAAGTGGCCAAAGACCTGCACGACTTGTATCAGGACCTCGGCATCGTGCGGTCGCTCTCGCGGCCCCGCGTCAGCAACGATAACCCGTATTCGGAATCGCTCTTCAAGACCACCAAGTATGCGCCCACGTATCCCGATCGTTTTGACGGGTTTGCTCATGCCAAAGCGTGGTGTGGCCCCTTCTTTCAGGACTACAACCACGAGCACAAGCACGAAGGCATCGCGTGGCTGACCCCGGCCACCGTGCACGAAGGCCGCGCGCAGACGGTCCTCGCGCAACGCCAAGCGGTGATGGATGCCGCCTACCAGGAACACCCCGAGCGCTTCGTAAAGGGGCCGCCTCGGGTCCCCCATCTGCCCAAGGACGTCTGGATCAACCAAGCGGAGGACCAGACCGCGTTCGTCGGATAGTTCACTAAACTCTCAACCCGTCTGTCTCACTTTCATTGACAGGTTCCGGAGGAGATGCGTGGCGTAGCTGTGGCGGAGCGTATGCACATGGGCGCGCTTGTGCACGCCGCTCTGTTTGACCGCGCGGGCGAACGCGCTCTGCAGCGTGGACCGCGTGATGGGCGTCGCGGAGAGCACCGCCGCGGCCTGACGGCCGGCGGCCGCGTGCCGCGCCGGAAAGAGCCAGAGGG
>JANOKE010000025.1:0-1861 GCA_031419135.1 Gemmatimonadaceae bacterium | reverse complement strand
ATCCCGCTCTCCGTCGCCCGCTTCGCCAGGCAGCAATCCGCCGCACATCGTTCGTCGCGGTATTGCTCGCGTGTTCGGCGTCCTGGCTCGCCGCGCACGACTTCTGGTTGATCCCCGACGCGTTTGCCGTCACGCCGGGTGGGCGTGTCGCGCTCAACGGTCAGACGTCGAGCCTGTTCCCCACGAGTCTCTCGGCCGTAACGCCCGACCGCGTCGTCGAGGCACGCGTCGTGACAGCGAACTCGATCGTGCAAGTCAAAGATGTCTCGGTGAATGGCAACGCACTGCGGCTGTCCTTTCGACCAACCGGGACAGGCCAGCACCTCATTGGCGTCCAGCTCAAGCCGCGCAATGTCCGTGAATCTCCGGCCAGCTTTCGGCGCTATCTCGACCTCGAGGGCGCACCCGAGGCACGGGAGCGCTACGAGCGTGCCGGACTCCTGGGGAACGCTGATGGCGACAGCATTACGCGCCGTTACGCCAAGTACGCGAAAACGATTGTCGAAGTGGGCCGCGGAGCACGCGCCTTTCACCGGTCACTCGATCACCCGCTGGAATTCGTTCCGTTGTCTGATCCTTCCGTTTTGCGCCCGGGCGATACGCTGAGAGTGCGACTGCTCCTGCTCGGGAAATTGGCGCCGTTGGCGCGACTGCACAGCGGCTCGGTAGCGCTAACCGCGTCGACCTTGCGCGACACGGCGGCGGCGAGAATGGCCGCCCGCAATGACGTATCGCTTGAGACCGACAGTATGGGCGTTGCGGCTGTCGTCATCACGCGACCGGGACTCTGGAACATGCGAACGCTGCAGATTGTTCCGGCGATCAAGGGATCAGGCGCGGATTGGGACGTTCATTGGGCGACGCTGGTGTTCTCGGTTTCACGGCGCTGAATCATGCGCGAGTACGACTGCTTCGTGGCCCCCCAAACGCGGCGCATCCGATGATTCACGTGATCCCGCGTCAAACTGAAGCGCTTTTTGCAATCGGCGAGCGACATAGGTGAGGTCTTGAGAAAGCGGCCCAAGGTCGCGTTGTGTTGACTCCACACCTTGGCCGCCCCACGGTAAATACGCGTGATGCTGCGCGCTTGACTGCGGGTTACATTGCGGTCGTGACTCGCTCGACCTCGTTCCGCCTGTCAGCTATTGCGGCTGCGCTTCTCCTCTGCTTTTCCGGCTCGGGAGTGGTCTACGCGCACGCGCTGGTGCACCTGCACAGCGCGCGCGAGCACTCGGCGCACACAGACGGTTTGCGGCATGCGGTGGCCCCTGAAGCAGCCGCAGAGGTCGAAGCTACAGAGCACAGCCACGAGCACGATCACGCCGTGGTGGACGTCGCATCGAATACGCGCGAGTTGACGCGCTTCATCGCATCGCTGGCCATCCTGCCATCGCCAGTTCGGCTCCCCGTTCACGTCAGTTCTGACGTCCGTCGGCAAGCCATCACTCTCGCGCTGCTGCCGCGGCCCGGGCCCGGCGTTGGTCCGCCCGGCGGACCACGCGCACCTCCCATCGGCTGACCTACCCGTCGGCGCCGGCCCCCTTCCTGAGAGTTGGGCTCAGCGCGCCGAGCGGATCGACGCGTTCGTCCCGCTGCGCACTTCGCGCGCGGGTCCAGTCGACTCTCGAGGTCAGTACATGTTCCGTTTCTTGTTCGCCTTTCGGCGCGCCGTCGCTGTGTGCTGCGTTGGCGCCGGAGTGTCCGCGTGCGCCGCCAGGTCCGATTCGCTCCTGCTGATACCGCCCCGACCGCTCGGAATGGATGTGCCGGTGTATGTGCCGGCGCCAACGGATCGAGGCCGCCTTGTCCGACCGGCCTTCGCGACCCCATCCGACAGTGTCGTGTTGCGCGACGCGATTGC
>JANOKE010000024.1:0-1366 GCA_031419135.1 Gemmatimonadaceae bacterium | reverse complement strand
CAAGTTGGATGCAGGTTCCACGACACAGGGAGCGGGGCGCGCGGAAATCCGCTTCCCGGATGGCGCGATCCACAGGTACACGTTCGTCATCTCGCGACAATGAGATGGGCACGACTTCCGAATTGGTCCTCCTGACGAGCGCGCGGTGATGGCACCTCGCGCCCCTACGCCGTGGCTGGTGCCGTCGTCAATTGCAGCGCAAAATGGAATTCCGATCCGGAACCGAACTCGCTGCTCACCTCAATGCGACCACCCATCATGCCCACCAGGCGCTGGCTGATCGCCAACCCAAGGCCACTGCCCCCGGCTTGACGCGATGTAGAGGAGTCGACCTGAGAAAAGGCGTGAAACAGTCGCGCCTGCTGCGATGGGTCGAGACCAGGGCCGGTATCAATGACCGCAAAACGGACCCGCTGGTCCGGAAGCGCGTGCACGCGCAGCATGACGCTGCCAATGGTCGTGAACTTGATGGCATTCCCGACCAGGTTGGTCAGTACCTGGTTCAGACGGCCTGCGTCGCCAAACACGTGTCGCGGCAATTCGGCATCGAGATCGACGTGCAGAGCCAGCCCCTTCCGCGTTGCCTCAGGTCGCTGGGTGGTGTCTATGCGACAAACCACGTCCGCGAGGAGAAACTGGCGAACCTGAATGTCGAGTTTGCCGGCCTCAATCTGCGAAAAGTCCAGCACGTCGTTGATCACGGCCAGCAGCGATTGGCTGGAGGTATCGATGACCGACAGGAAGCGGTCCTGCGTGCTGTTCAACGCCGTCGTCCGCAACAGGTCCACCATGCCAATGACACCATGCATCGGCGTTCTGATTTCGTGGCTCATCATCGCGAGGAACTCGCTCTTGGCTTGACTCGCGGCACTGGCTTCGAGCGCGAACTGTCGTGCCGCCGACGCCTCCTGTTCTGCAGCGACCAGTGCATCAGCCAATGCCAGACCCGCCTTCGCCTCACGGGCCCGGGCCTGCGCCCGCGACCGTTCTGTCAGATACACCAACCAGGCCACGGCCATGGAGAGCAACACCAATGCCGTCCATGTGAGCTGCGCCACGCGCAGTATGCGCGCCAGCCGGCTTTCCAGTTTCGCCACCCACATGTCGATGCCGACGATACCGACGAACTGACCGCGCCCATCGAAAAACGGCGCATACGCGGAAAGGTACGCGCGATGCAGCTCCTGTCGCGGTGTGACTTGCGTGACCTGCGTTCGCGTGCGAATCGCCCGATACATGTCCGGATCCGATTCCGCTTCCGGCGCGGGCAGCATGATCGGATCCGGAGGCAGCGAGTCTCCGTCAACCCGGTAGAAGTGGTCGGTTCCCAGGACATAGTGGAGTTGATCGTTGATCAACACGGCCG
>JANOKE010000023.1:0-1505 GCA_031419135.1 Gemmatimonadaceae bacterium | reverse complement strand
CCGCGAAGCGCGCCAACACGCCGTCGCTTGCCAGCACTCGCGCCACACTCAGTCCATGCGCGTGAAGGTCGGCGGTGTACTCATGGCTGGCCGGGAACGTGCAGCCGAGGTACACCTGACCGGACGGACCGCCAAGGAGCTGATCGTGGGTGGCGATGAAACTGGCGTGTCCCAACGGATCGATGCGACACTGCACAGACGGCGAACGCACCACCTTACCCGGCACAAACGCTTCGACGATGCCGCCCATGGTAGCGAACTGCGTGGCGAACGATTCCCACGATTCGCTTTCGGCGACGCAACGCACACGCGTGGGGCACTCGTTCACTACCCAGCGTGCGAGCGCGTCAGCGCTTTCGGCGCGCACGGCGGAAACGGGCACGCCATCGAAGGAGAAGACGGCATTACCTTCACCCGAGAACCCGTCGTTCAGTTTGATCATCGCCTTGCGCAGCGACGGATCGTGGCGCTTGAGATCGGCCAACGCGTGTGCGATGTCGCGCGCATCGCGCAAGTGCTCGTGTCCCGCCGGCAACGGCACGCCCGCTCGGCGAAATGTCTCACGACTTCCGCTCTTGGTGCCGAGGTAGGCGAGGGCCGGATCGCAGCCGTAGATCGGAATCCCAAGGCGCACGGCCAGTGTGCGTTCGAGGGGCGTGACGTTGAAGCAGGTCATGTGCGCCGACATCGGGTCGGGGATCACGGATCTGATGCGCTCGACGAGTGTCGGCCGGCCGAGGATCTTGGCGGTAAGCGTGTCAGATGATTGGTCGTCACACGACAGTAGCGTGAGTCGCGGCAACGCATGTCCCGGCGGCACACCGGGCAGGAGATGCAGATAGTAGTCGACGATGGTTGGAGATAACGGCTCACTGGTGACGTACACCATGTTGGCGCGCGGAAAGCGCAACAGCATGAGCAGGCAGAGCAGTCGCTCCTCGTAGTGCGTGGCACCCACCAGCTTTTGCAGTTCAGCGCGATCGAGGGTGAGGCTGGGGATTACGATGATCGTTTGCGGTGCGTGCCGATCGAGGAACACGCGTGTGAACAACCCGGGAAGCCGACGTTGGAGCTCGGCGAAACGCAGCAACTCCTCCGCCGAGCCCGTGGCGACGTAGGAGGTAGCGTTCAGTCCGGGAATACCATCGAGGTTCACCCTCGAGCCTTCAGGCAGTCGCTGCACGTGACCTCGGGCGACGTGGTGACAACGCGGACACTTAACCCTGTCTTACCGAGCATGTGCTCGATCGGTGACGGAGACAAGAGGTGAAACCCGTACACGAGGGGGAGTGTGACGGCGCCGGATTGCATACTGTTATTCACATATGCGACACCGTCCATCTCAAGCCCAACGGCTCCCGATGCCGCGATATCTCGCGAGTTCCCTGACCGCACTGCTGATGCTGTCGGCGTGCGGTTCGCCCGCGCGCGACGTGCTGACCCTTCCGACCGCGCCGGCCTCCACCGTGCCAATAGGAAGCGACTTCACGCTCGCGCCGGGCGAA
>JANOKE010000022.1:0-2587 GCA_031419135.1 Gemmatimonadaceae bacterium | reverse complement strand
TTAGAGGGCAATCAACGTCAGGTCGAACAGCGCTTCAGCGACGAGTGCCACCCGCGACCTTGCGCGGTCGACCTCCTTTCGCGCCGTTCAGCCGCGAGGAGCGAGCTTTCGCCTCGCTCCTTGCCGACCCCGCGATTCGCGCCAGCTCCGTCGCGGCTTCCGTTTGCCCGAACGACGACATCAGCAGGCCCGGGACGCTGATGTCAACATCGATCGCATCCCAAGCAAGGCCTGAGCCGCCCGGCAGCACCTCCACCGCGGCGCGCTGCTCCGCTGTGGTCCGCCGCAACCCGGCCACCAGCTGCGCGGGGAACATGAAGGCGCAGCCGTTCGTCAACTCCAAAATGAACCGGGCCGACCGTGCATCGTAGCGGGCGGACTTCGCGCGCATGCCCGCACGCCGCGCACCGGCCTCCCGCTTTCGGGCCGCGGGGATCTGCGCCACAATCTCTTTTGCCGTCAGCCGAGATCTAGCCATGGAGCTCCTCCCACTTCCGTCGTAACAAGATCTGCTGCTCCTCGACGAGCGTAACCGCCTTCACGGCGTCCGGCCGCGTCATTCCACTGATCTCGCGAATCCGCGGCGGTCGCGACGCCGTGCCGAGTTCGATGACGATCGCCGCGCCGCCCTTGAAGACGTGGACGTGCGCTGGCGGATGGTCATTAGGGAAGATCCGCACCTGGAAGCCATCGACGCGGAGCACGGTGGGCACGTGCCATTCTAACCAATCCGTTAGGTTTTGGCAAGCACGTATCGGCGCGTGCCCGCATGCCCCGGGCGAGGAGTTTCTGCGTCGGTTCCTGCAGCACGTGCTGCCGCGCGGTTTCCACAAAGTGCGCTACTATGGCTCTGGCGCCCGCGCGCCGCCGCGACACGGGTGTCCCTGCAACAGCAGCTGGCGCCCATGCAGCTCGTCGCTTCGCCCCCACCGGCACCGGCTCCGTCGGGTGCCCAGCCCGCACCGGTGTGCAGGCACTGCGGGCGAGGATACGTCTACCGCACGCGACGGCTCGTCCGCACTCGCGACATCACGGCGAGCGCGCCACCGCCATGACCACCGCCCTGACCCGGGCCGTTGCGTACCGACCCGCAGTGGATGTGGCCACGCTCCCACCACGCGCACCGCTCGCTCGGATGCGTCGACGCGTCGTGCGCGCCAGCCGCGTTGCGCGCCGCATACCGGTCGCAAGGGCGCGGCGCGACACCATGCGCCGGACAAAATGTCGGTCGACCCCGCACTGCCGACGTCGGAACCGTTCGCCACGCCCCATGGCGGCGAGCTCGCGCGCGCTGCAAACTCCATAGCGCGACCGCCGCGGTTCAGTTCAACGGAAGGTTTGGCGTCGGCTTCGCGACGCAAAACGTCTGATTTGTTATGCCGACAGGCGCATCAGCCGTAGTGGTAGCGCGCTTGAAGGAACTCAATCCGATCGCCGAAGACTTCGCAGACCAGACGATCGGCCTCGTTGATGCGCCGCGACCAGACGTTGCCGCCGAAATACTTGAGGTGTTCCGGCTTTCCAATGCCGCCGGTGGGATCTCGGAGCGCCGCCTCCATCAGGTCGAGCACGCGCAGCGCGGTCTTGCGGTTGGTATCCACCCAATAGCGCAGATCGTCGAGACACTCGTCCTGGATGACCGCGTACCGCGCGCGCTTGGCGGGCATACTCAGGGCGTCACGCCGAGCTCTCGGCGGAGCGTCGCCAGGTCGGTGGCCTTCTTCCGGCCGCGTCGGGCCCGCGTCAGGGCGGCGAGCAAGCGCACGGCGTTCTCCGGCGACCGAAGGAGGTAGGTGGTCTCGCGAAGGCTCGCCAGTTCATCGGCCGGCACCAGCGCCATGTCTTCGTGGCCGCGCCGTTGAATGACGGCGGCCTCCCGCGAATTCTCGACTTCATCCCACAGGGAGGCGAAGTTTTCGCGTGCGTGACTGTAGCTGGTCTTGGTGGCCATGGGGTCCGGGCTAGTGTACAGGAAACCTGTACAAGATAGGTCGGCGCGTCAAGGGGCGGCATGACCCGGCGTTGCCGTTGACGAGCGGGCTATTGTGCGCTCGCTTCGCTCGCTCTATTTCATCCGCTCGCACCTGAACGCAAACGTTCTGCGGTCTTGGCGGCTCCTTGCTGGCTGAATCACAATGCACTACATCGTCTTACATGAAGACGACAAGCGTGACCATTCGGCTCGACCCAAAGTTGCAGCGCGAGCTCGCTCGGCTGAGCCGCCAGCTTGGCCGGAGTCGCGGCGAGGTCATTCGTGACGCGCTGCGCCGTCAGCTTGCGTTGGTCAAGTTCGAGCAAATCCGACGCGGGCTTCTCCCGCTCGCCGAAGCGAAGGGCATTATCACGGATGAGGACGTCTTCGCGATTGTGTCGTGAAGGTGTTCCTCGACACGAATGTTTTGGTCAGCGCCTTCACGGCACGCGGACTTTGTGCGGACCTGCTCCGGTTTGCTACGAGATCAGACAGTCATTCCGAAACCACGAACGGCCTCGCCCATCCGTATTCGCGATCGCGATGACGATTGGGTTCTCGCTTCGGCGATCAGTGGAGCGGCCGAGTTGTTGGTGACCGGGGAGAGGGACTTGC
>JANOKE010000021.1:0-1076 GCA_031419135.1 Gemmatimonadaceae bacterium | reverse complement strand
CGCAGGTTCCACGGGTATCGACCCCCGATCCTCTGTACGCCCGACGAACTCATGGGCGAGTCCAACGAACGAGGCGATCGTGAGCGATAAACCACTTCCGTCGGATGCACCGAACGCGATCGGCGGCGACGCGATCGTGAGCGAGGTTCGCGTCGCGCGCGAAGCGATATTTGCGCGAGCCGGTTATGATCTTCAGGAACTCGGTCGCCAGTTGCAAGCTCGGCAGAGCGCTTCCGGCCGCCATGGCGTTACGCTCCCCCATAAGGCGCCGGACAGCGACAGTCACGCCGCGTAGCGTCACGCACAAGCCGACGGAGACGCGCCGTCGAACAACGCATGCAGCAGTCAGCCGCGCTGATGTGTGCTCGCTTCGCTCGCGTGGTTGGATGCGGCTGCAGCTGATGCTCATCGTTAGACAGCGACAGGCATCCCGACTTGATCAGGCAGACACCTTGATGACCTCCAATCTCGATCGCTACAAGGGTGATCTCGACAAGCTCGTGGAGCGAGGCGAACAGCTCCACCTTGCAATCCAGTCCGATTGCTTCCCAAGCGAGTTCGCGAAGGCGCTCAAGAAGCAGCAAGGCGCGAAGGCGAGCGCGATTGCCAAGGCTCTCCCGAATTTCAACCAAGAATACCAGACTTGGTACTCGGAGGCCAAGGCGTTGATTCGCCAACTCCTCCCTGATCGCCTTGCGGATTTCGTTCGACACTACGAAAAGCCAAAGCCTCGAAAAGACATCAGTTACGAGAACTACCGAATCGAGGATTGTCTCCAAGGGTTGAACGTGACTAAGGGCTGGGACAAGGAGAAGGTTGTCGGCCCGGACGCAGCTATTCCGCATCTGCGGCAACAGCTCGCGATACTTGCTGCGGTCAGGGCGCGTTTTGAGAGTTCCCTGTTTGACATTCGCCAGTTGGTTCAGGCGGATTTGTTCGACTCTGAGCTTGAGGCCGCGCGAGAACTCGCAAAGAACAAGTTCTATCGAGCAGCAGGAGCGGTAGCCGGCGTCGTCCTTGAGAAGCACCTCGCACAGGTTCTGGACAACCACACGATCAAGATCACGAAGAAGGTG
>JANOKE010000020.1:0-12034 GCA_031419135.1 Gemmatimonadaceae bacterium | reverse complement strand
GCGGCGGACGCGAGCGATCCGAACAACAACGCCAAGAACCGCCGAGTCGAGATCAAGATCTATCCGCTCGAAGCGAAGTAGGCGGAGCAGCGTGGGATCGTCGCTGAGTCGGTTGCTCACGCTGCGCAGCGAGGCGCCGCCGCTGGTGCGCCGCGGTGCTGGTGCGCTGGGCGTCGCCATGCTTCTGCTGATCTGGTGGCTGTTGACGCTTGGAGCGACGCCCGAATCGCGCGTCGTGTCGCCCGTGCTGCTTCCCAGCCCGGGCGAAGTGGTGGGCGGCATTCCCTCGCTGTTCACGGAACGCGCACTCGTGGCCAGCATTTCGGCAACGCTGCAGCGCGTCTTTGGTGGATTCCTGCTGGCCATTGTTGTTGGTGTGCCCCTGGGCATCATGGCCGGCGCCTACAAGCTCTTTGATGCGTTCACGCGCCCGTTGTCGGTGTTTGCGCGCAACGTGCCGGTCGCCGTGCTCATCCCGCTGACTATCCTGTGGTTTGGCATCGACGAAACACAGAAGGTGATGTTCATCTTCATCTCCACCGTTCCGTTCGTCTTTTTTGATGCGGCGCGCGCCATTGGCGCTGTGCACGATCGATACGTGGAAACGGCGCAGACACTGGGCGCTTCTCCGCGCCAGGTCATCAGCAAGGTGCTGATCGCGCTGGCGATGCCGGACATCTTTGGCAGTCTGCGCAGTTTGTTCGGACTCGCATTCGGCTACATCATGTTGGCCGAGTTGGTGAATGCGGAGCATGGGTTGGGGTATTTGCTGATGACCAGTCAGCGTCGTGGGCTGACCGAACACATCTTCGCCATTCTTATTTTGATTGGCCTGCTCGCGTACGGCATCGACCGCCTGCTGTTCTTTTTCCAACGCGGGTTGTTTCCGTATCGGGTGGAGAACGAGTGACTGCTCCAGACCCAACCGCGCCGCCAGTGGTTTCATTCACGGGCGTCGGCAAAACGTACGACAATGGCTATGTCGCCATTCGTGACGTGACGTTTACCGTCGAAGACGCGCCCGAGCTCAAGGAGATTGTCTCTATTCTTGGTCCGTCGGGATCCGGCAAGTCGACCATCCTGCGACTTATCGCGGGTCTCACTCCGCAGTTTCCCGCGACAACCGGCGAAGTGCTCGTGCTTGGTAAACCGGTAAAGGGCCCGGGTCCTGACCGTGGCATGGTGTTTCAGGACTACACGTCGTTTGACAACCGCACCGTGCTTGACAACGTTGCGTTCGGCCTTGAGTGCGCCGGTGTTGGCGCGAGCGAACGGCGCGAACACGCGCGCAAGTGGATTGGCAAGGTTGGGCTGGATGTCGACAGGGACACGAACAAGTATCCACACCAGCTTTCTGGCGGCATGCGGCAACGTGTCGCGATTGCGCGTACGCTCATTCTGCATCCCCGCATCGTCCTCATGGACGAACCGTTCGGCGCCCTCGATCCCCGCACTCGGCTCAACATGCAGGATTTGTTGGTGTCGTTGGCGCACGAAACGCAGGCGACGGTCTTTTTTGTCACCCACTCCATCGAAGAGGCCGTGTACCTGGGCGACCGAACGCTGATTATCTCCACGGCGCCTGGTACGGTGCTTCAGGATATCCACTCGCCGCGCCCCGATTTCGCCGCCCGCGACATGCAGCGTCGCCCCGAGTTCATGGAGGTGGTGTTTGGCATTCGCGACATCATGGAAGGGCTGGAGAGTTCACAGCGGGGTGGTGATGATTGATCGACGCGTGACTGACGCCCTCAACTGATATCCAATGCTCAAATATTGGAGGGCTGCGTTCCTGTATCGCTGGAATCTGCTGTTTTTCCTGGGCGGGGCCATTGGCGCGGTGTTGTCGCCGTGGCCTGATGCTGCGCTGCCTATTGTCGGTGCGCTGGAGATTGCGTACCTCACCGGCCTGACCTCGATGCCGCGATTTCGAAAGGCCATCGATGCCGGTGAGGCCAGCATTGTGCGGAATGCGGCGGCAGGTCCTGTGAACGCGCAGGATTCGCTCAACCAGATGCTCGAGTCACTGCCGGCGCTTTCACTGCGACGTTTTCTGTTGTTGCGCCAGCGCTGTTTTGAAATGCGCGACATTGCGTCCGGAGTTCAGGGGCGCATGGCGGGAAATTCGGACGCGCAGAGTGCCGACTCCATTCGCACACCCGCGTTGGACAAGTTGCTGTTTCTGTTTCTCAAGTTGTTGATGTCGCAGTCGGGGTTGGAGCGGTTCTTGAGGAGCACGAGCGAACCTGAGCTGGCCACGCGCCTGGAAGCGGTGAAGGCCAAACTGGCCGAGGCGGGCGCGGCGAATGATGAGCGGGTGATGCGTTCGTTGCAGGACAGTTTGGCGGATGCGCAACTGCGGCTGGACAACTACCAGAAGAGCGCGAAGGATCTTGAGTTTGTTGGTGTTGAGCTTGATCGCATCGAGACCAAGATCAAGGCGTTGATTGAGATGGGCGTCAGCCGGCAGGATCCGGATGTGTTCAGCACGCAGGTGACCGCGGCCGCGGAGAGTATGCAGCAGACTGAGGATGCCGTGATGAACTTGCAAAGCCTGTCGGGGCTTGCCGATCAGTTGGCGGAGCCGCCGGCCATTCTGAATGCGGACCTTGACCGGGTGCCTGTGCGGCCGTGAAGCCCGAATCAATGACTGAACCAGAACCACCAACCGAACGCACATCACGTCGCAGCGCATTGCCCGCGTGGTATCCGCCGTGGGCGTTGTCAGTGGCCGATTCGTATTTTTCCGGCACGTCGTCGGTGTTTGTGTTGCACGGCAATACCTACGATCTCGTGCCGTTGGTGGATGTTGATCACGAGGACAAGGCGTCGTACGGCACCGTGATTGACTTTTTGTCCGAGCAGTTGTTCGGGCATTGGGATTTGGTGCTGCACTACGACCTGGGACGCGGATTGCGTGTGTTCGCGGGGCGCGACGAGAAGCGTTTGCGTGAGATGGTGCAGTTGGCCACCAGGCGTATTGGCGATTTGTCCACGCTCAAGAACGATCCGGCCACGGTGTTCTCGCTGTTGGACCTGTTCGTGCGCGACAACATCATGGCCACGCCGGACAAGCGGTTGCGCGTCGCGGTGATGGTGAGCCAGGCGTCGTACATTTTTCCGACGGGCGAACCCGGGCGTCTGAGTTTTCCGGCGTCGGGCATGGCGGTGACGGTGCTCAACTGGGCCAGCAGTGCGCAGGTGAAGCGGTTGGAGATGGCGTTTGTGCTGATTGATGAACGCCGGAGCGACATGAATGATCGGGTGACGGCCAATCCGCAGGTGGCGACTATCGAAGTGCCGATGCCTGGTGAGACCGAACGGCTCGCGTACGTGCGTGATGTCGCGCATTCGGCAACGTGGAGTACGATTTCCGATTACACACCCGAGCAGCTCGCCAAGCTGAGTGCGGGGATGTCGTTGAACGATTTGTCGGTGATGATTCGTTCATCGGCCGATGGTGGCGAGCGGATGAATGCCAAGCGGTTCAGCGCGCACAAAAAGCGGCTGTTGGAGCGTCAGGCGCAGGGTTTACTGGAGTTTATTGAGCCCAAGTGGAAGCTGGACACCGTCATTGGGCATGAAGCGGCGAAACAGCGGCTGCGTGATGATGCGACGTTGTTGTCGCGCGGATTGTTGGAGTCGGTGCCAATGGGGTATCTCATTTGCGGCCCTGTTGGAACCGGTAAATCGTTTCTGGCGATGTGTGCGGCGGGAGAGATTGGCATTCCGTGCGTGATGCTCAAGAACTTCCGGTCGAAGTATGTGGGCGAGACCGAGGGCAATCTCGAGCGCGTATTGGCGCTGTTGCGCGCGATGGGGCCGGTGATGGTGGTGGTCGACGAGGCGGATGCGGCGCTTGGGGATCGTGATACCGAGGGGGATTCCGGGACGTCGAGCCGCGTGTTTGGCATGATTGCCACGCAGATGGGGGATACACGGTATCGCGGGCGGATTTTGTGGATGTTGTTGACGGCCAGGCCAGATTTGTTGCCGATCGATATCAAGCGGCAGGGGCGGGCGGAGGTGCATATCCCGTTGTTTTATCCAACGGATGAAGCGGAATTGCGCGACATGTGTGTGGTGATGGCCCGGAAGCTGGGCACGGTGTTGGATGCGGCGGATGTGCCGTCGATTCCGCAGAAGGGACAACTGTCCGGCGCCGACATTGAGGGGATGGTGGGGCGTGCCTGGCGGAAGTCGTTGTTGTCTGGCGCGGATCGCGTAACGGCTGAGGCAATGAAGGCGGTGGTGGAGCAGTTCATGCCGTCGACTCAGGGGCTCGAGCGAGAGCTGCAGGAAGTTGCGGCAATGATTGAGTGTACGGATCGGGAGTTTTTGCCGGGGCCGATTTTGGAGCGGATGGAGAAGTTGGGGGGGCGGGATGCGTTGACGCAGCGGTTGACGGCGATCAAGCAGGTGGTGGCGGCGATGTAGGTGATGTTCGCCTCGGTTGACACGCGGACTCACAAATTGTGTGGTGCAGCCTACGGCAGCTGTTGGGTCTGAAAGAAGCTCCAAAGAACGCTCGCCATCACCAGCGGGTGGTTGGAGCCGTTGGGATACTCGTGGATGTTGTCCTCGATCACCGAAAAGGTGTAGCTGTTGGTTGCCCCCACAGTGCTGGTCGAGAAGGTGAAGCGGCCAACCTCCTTCCCGCCTACAACCGGTTCGGTATAGACGTACGCCTGCGTCAGCTTCAATTGCGTCAGCATCGGCTCCACGAAGATGGCCGCCAGCGCCGGATAGGTGGTGAGGAGCGACGAGGAGATCTGAATAGCTGGAACTCCGAGGAATGCGGTGAAGCCGTCATCCCGGGAACCCAGGGTGTGGGCAAACGACATCGCTCGCCCGGGCACCGGCGTCGGACCGAGCGTACCGGCGTGACCCCCGAGCGCCGCGAAGAGATTGCTCCGCTCGATGATGTCGGCAACCACCGGACTCCGCTCCCATCATCCGCGCCAATTTCGATACGCGCACCGTCGACACAATTGGACGCGTCAAGATTCAGAGCGGCACGCGCATGAACATGACGCAAACGGCCGACGGCAAGATGCAGATGAAGGCGACGGTCAACCCGCTCAGTACGGTGGACGATTGGGCCGTGCGGTCCGATGGCACGGTCGCGTTCATTCGTGGACATGACTATCACATCGACTGGCTGTACACCGACGGATCGCAAGTCTCTTCCGCCAAGCTGCCGTTCGACTGGAAGCGCCTTACCGACGACGACAAGCAAAAGCTGATCGATTCAGCGCGCACTGCGGCAGACAAGGTCGCGGCTGACGCGAAAGCGAATGCCGGCAAGCCGGGGGCGGCCGGCGCGGAGGCGGCCGGAGTGGAACGGTTGGTCGCGGCGATGGGGGCGGGCGGTGGCGGGGCGATGAGTGGTGGGGGCGGCGGTGCCACGATCGTGATGAAGCGCGACGGCGGCGGTGATCACGGAGGCGGCGCCGATCATGTTTACACCAGCGGCCCAGGAGGCGCCTGGAACACTGGTGCCCCGAAAATCGAGTTCGTCCAGCTCAGCGAGTTCCCCCGCTGCGGTTTCATGCTTTCAGTGTGAGAAAACGAACGGCGTGCGCCGGTCCTCACCACAAAGAGTGACAGCAAGTCGCCTCCAGCGGGCGATAGCTCGTGAAGGTGTTCCCTCACAGCTTGTTGCAGCGACAGGATCGCGTCATTCATCTCGGAGGTCTGGAATGCGTTACTCCATAGCCAAACGGTACGATTTCGGCTGGTCGGTCGACTACGCGGCACGCGTGCGCGGTCGCGCCCATCCGGCGGAATATGCCTGGTCGGATTGGCGACCTCAGACTGCTCGGATTGGCTCATCAAGTGCGAGGCTGGGCGAACATCATCGTCGGTGCGCTCCTCTCGAACACTCGTCGTCGCGGGCTTGGCAATCGACAGCGCCTGGTGGGAATTCTGCAGCGGAACGGCCGAGTGGACCGTCGCGTCGTCCAGGAGTTCGTCGATCGATGGGCTAGCTCGTCGCCATTGGTGGCGGCTCGCTGTGCTGTGCCTCGATCTCGACGGATTCAAGCAGCTCATACGATACGGCGATGTACGTGGCAAAGAACGGGCGACTGGGCGTTTCAAGGTTCTTGCGACGGGAGAGTTCACGCGTGAAGGTGTAGTGGATCACCGGCGTTGTCGCCATTCTCGAATTCGACAACACCGCGCGGATACGGGTGCATCTCTGTCGGAGGCCTAGCCGTGGATCACGTCTTGCACACTCGGCCCCACCGGCCCACGCCGCCGCCACACCGCCAGCAACGCAACGGTAAGCACCAGCGCATTCGCTCCCCACATTCCAACAATCGGCGTGAGCGCTGCACCCGAGACAGGAATGCGGCTAACGTGCCCTTTGAGTCCCCACGCATCGCCTCACGCGCCTCCCACCGCGCACTCGGCGGGTCGGCACCAACCGCTACGGGAATCCCGTGACTCTGATGTCTCATTCGGATCCACGTCGGCCGAAGTGACTGCCATGCTGCGTGCATGAGGCGCGCGACGGGGCGTCGGGGCAGAATGATCTGCTGTTGGCGCATCTGGCGCGCGAGGTGGGGTGGCCCCTCATTGCGCGCGAAAGTACTCTCAGCCGCATTCGCTCGCAGGTAAGAGGGTTGCTTCGGCGCCAGGCGTTTCGACGCGGAAGCATCTCCCGCGACGCGTGCTTGCCGCGTATCGTGCGCGTTTTGAAACCACGAAGGACCGTGCCGACCGGTACGTAGCCTTTTTCGAGCAGGGTCTGCAGTTGCTGAACGAGCGCAGCGTGCTCGCGTTCATTTGCGCCAATCGATTCACAAAGAACGGGTATGGCAAGTCGCTGCGGGCGCACATTGATCTGCACTATCACGTGCGGCACTATGTGAATCTCGAACACACGCAGCCATTCGTCGGCGACGTATCGGCCTACCCTGCGAACTTCACGCTCGATCGTGCGAAGGGTCAGCCCACCAAGTCCGCGACCATCGACCGCTTGGACATCGGGGTTCTCGAGCGGCTCAGGGACGAGCTACTGGACATTGATGGCAAGCTCAAGGGGCGCGGGAGGAGACGGTCATCGACGTCCTGACCAGCACGCCGCGTGACTGCCGCCATCACGATCGGTTCCGCGCCTCATACTCCAGTTGGAAGAGCTCGAGCAGGTGGAGATCCAGGCGATCTTTCATGCGGCCCGTCGCCCGTTTGCTCGCAATGATGTCTCGCAGGTTTGCGACGGGGAAAATGCCCTCGCGCACGGCGCGTTGTTTGGCCGCGTCGAAGCTCTCAATGCCATCGGGCGCAAAAACGAGGTCGAGGTCAAACGGACCGTTCTTGAGTTGCACGAAATCCTTTCCGCCCGTAATCTCCGCCTTCGTGTGGTCGTCAAGTTCGAATCCGATCTGCAGCAGCGCCTTCACCATGCGCTCGCCGTTCCCGACCGATTTGGCCGGGAATACGTCGACGTCCTGCGTGGTGCCCGGGAACCCGAGGAGGATTGCCGCACTCTTGCCAATGAACACGTACTCGACGCCTGCGGCATTAAAGGCCTCGGCGACCTCCTGTGCCTGCAGTGGGTTGAATGGAACCCGGCCGTTCATTCGATTGGTGCCGGTTGAAAGCCGAGGTACGCCGGGAGATTTTTCGCACACCACTCCCGATACTCTCGCATAGTGTCAAACGTCCGCACACCGGGCACGTCGAGCACCGGTCGGTGTACGCGGCAGAATCCGTACTTCATTCGCGACGCGATGGGCCGCGCCATCTGCCGTCGGCATTGTTCGCGAAACGCTTCGTCGCCTGCGTCTTGATCGATCATTCCGGAATATGTACCCAGTCGCAGTCTGGTGAAACGGTGCCGCCGTCAAGGCTTCGCCACTGGCGCGACGTCGCCCTTGGTTGCGCGCTTCTTGAATCGCCACCCTTGCACAGTCTTCACCCGCGGGCACCTTCTTCATGCTGGGCGACAATTCCGTCGACAGTCGGTACTACGGGCCAGTTCCCAAAGCGAACCTTCTTGGTTCGCCGATGTTCGTGTACTACTCGTACGAGCCCGAAAGGGGCGTCGACTACTTCCGCGCCGCGACCGCCATTCGCTGGCGGCGTCTTGGTACCTGGATTCGCTAAGCAGCGCCCACAACCCGGCTACTGGGACGCGCCGAGACACGATAGCGTGTCTGGCGCGGACCGCGCTGGTCCCACGCTGACGCGGCGTGCAGGTTATGACGTCGATAACCGTCGCCTCCCGCGCCCCCTGAGCCATGCATAGCCGTACTTGCGCACTTCTCACAGTCGTTTTCCTCGTCGCCTGTGGCCGCGCACCGAGTTATGACCTTGTGATAGCGAACGGCCGCGTGATGGACCCCGAATCCGGTCTCGACTCCATCCGCCACGTCGGCATTCGCGCCGGCCGCATCGAAGCTCTCTCCAGCACGCCCCTCAACGGCACACGGGTGATCGATGCGGCGAACCACGTTGTCGCTCCCGGCTTCATCGACCTGCATGAGCACGGGCAGGACGAGCCCTCGTATGCGCTCATGGTGCGCGACGGCGTAACCTCCGCGCTCGAGCTGGAAGTCGGATCCGCCGATGTCGCCAACTGGTACGCCGCCCGTTCGACGGGCCAGATCGTGAACTTTGGTGTGAGCGTCGGCCATATGCAGGCGCGCATCGTTGCCATGGGCGACCCGAGCAAGGGCATTGCACCCATCGGCATTGGCGCCAGCGGGTCGGCCAGCGAGGCGCAGGTCGCCGACATGGAAGCGATCCTTCGCAAAGGGCTCGCTGAAGGCGCGCTCGCGGTGGGCATGGGCAGCGCGTACACGCCCGGCGCGAATATGGCGGAGATCGAGCGCATGCTCCGCGTCGCTGCCGAGGGCGGCGCGTCGGTGCACATCCACATGCGGAACGGCGTGGCCGGGCTGGATTCAACGATCGCCGCGGCCGCAACCGCCGGAGCAAAGCTGCACATCGTGCACGTCAACTCGAGTGGCGGGGACGACCTCGTGGCGTTCCTCGCGCACATCACGGCGGCGCGCGGCAGGGGGCAGGACGTGACCACCGAGGCCTATCCCTATGGCGCCGGGATGACCGAGATCAGCGCGGCGCTGTTCGACGGTTGGGAGAAGTGGACCGACGACCGCATTGCACAGCACCAGCTGGTGTCCACGGGCGAGCGCCTGACGAGGAAGACCTTTGCCGCGGCGCGCGCGCAGGCCAACGTCACCGTGATCATCCACGGGCGGAGCGAGGAGCAGACTCGCACCGCGATCCTCAGC
Organism: Gemmatimonadaceae bacterium; assembly: GCA_031419135.1. Lineage (GTDB taxonomy): Bacteria > Gemmatimonadota > Gemmatimonadetes > Gemmatimonadales > Gemmatimonadaceae > Gemmatimonas. The sequence goes on along the minus strand of JANOKE010000020.1, from coordinate 2,768 downwards.
CCGCTGTCGATGATAGCCAGCGATGGCTTCATCAAGGACGGCCGCGGCCATCCACGAACCTCGGGCTCCTACTCGAAAGTGCTCGGCAAGTACGTGCGTGAGGAGAACGGGCTCTCGCTGATGGAGGCGCTCCGGAAGATGACCCTCATGCCCGCGCAACGGCTCGAGGCGCGCGTACCTGCCATGGCTGGCAAGGGGCGCATCAAAGTCGGCGCGGATGCCGACATCGCGATCTTCGACCCTGCGACGGTGATCGACAAGTCGACGTACGAGGACGCGTCGATCCCCGCAGCCGGTATTCCCTGGGTGATCGTCGGCGGACAGGTCGTGGTCGATCGTGGACAGATGACAGCAGCGCGGCCCGGCAAGCCAATTCGCGCACCAGTGCAGGGCGAAGCGCGTTAGCAGGTTGCAGGAGATAACAGAACCTTGCGAGCGAGAAGACTGATAGTCGTCTTGACGGCGATCACTCTATGGATCGCCGTCACCGCGTACGGAGCGATCAGCGGCTGGTGGCTCACACCGATTGCCCGCACCGGCGACGCGCGGGCGTTCATGAATGCCGCGATTGCGATGGGCGACACGCAGAGCCGAGGTAACATCGCGCTGGTACTCGTGCGCAATGGTGCCGTCTACGACGAACATTTCGCGCCATCACTTGATCGCGTCAATCGGGAAACGCGCTTTCCGTTGGCGTCCGCGAGCAAATGGGTCACTGCGTATGGCGTAATGCAACTGGTTCAAGCGGGTACCATCGACCTTGACGCGCCAGTATCGACCTACCTCAAGCATTGGCAACTGCCGGTGAGGAAATTCGACAACGGCGGGGTCACGGTGCGCAGGCTCCTTTCTCACACCGCGGGTCTCACTGATGGACTGGGCTTTGGCGACTATACCGCGAATGAAATTCTCCCGTCCGTAAACGAGTCGCTTCGGCGACCGCGCGCGTCGTCTGGCCACGCGGCAACGATTGCCGTCGGGCGAGAGCCAGGGAGCGACTGGCAGTATTCCGGTGGCGGCTATTTGGTATTGCAAGCCATCGTCGAAGACGTCACCGGCATGGGGTTCGCGGAATGGATGCAGCACACGGTCTTTGGTCCACTGGGTATGCATCGATCGAGTCATGCGTATATCGGCAGTCTGGACAACGCGTCCACGTCCTACGATTCAACCGGCAAGCAATCCGCTTCGTATCAGTACGCGGCGGCGGCAGCGACCGGCCTGTCTGCATCGACGGCTGACCTGATCACGTTTGCCCAGGCGCAGTTGCGTGACCTGCGCGGAGGCGCGTCGGTGGTGAGTTCAGCGAACATCGATACGATGCGCCAACCGCATGGGCGCAAGTTTGGCGCCGAGATCTGGGGCCTCGGCGTGATGCTATACGCGCCAACGGCGAGCGGAGATTTTGTCTTTGGCCACGATGGCTCGAATGAACCGGCCATCGAGCGATGTCCTCGGCGATCACGCCCTTGATTCTCGGGCTTTCGTGCATCGCCGCCATGTATGTGCTCTTCCTGGCGAGACAACGGCGAAGAGCCCGATGATCTGCTTGTCGTTCGCGGACGGCCCTTGCCGATTCCTGCGACAATGCGTCTCGTTCGAGGTGCCCCCAACCCGACCGAACATGCTTCGCTTTGCCACACGTGTCCAACTGACCGTCGCGCTCTCGGCCCTCTCGCTGACCACCGTGCGCGCGCAACCGATCCCCTCACCATTCGATTCGCTCTACTTTCGCGGTATCGGACCCGCCGCCGCCGGGGGACGCATCCACGATTTGCAGATCGATCCGCGGAATCCGGCCGTGCTGTACGTGGGGACGGCGTCGGGTGGCATCTGGAAGTCCAGCAACAACGGCGTCACCTGGAAAGACATCTTCGGATCTCAGGCCGACAACACGTTCGGCGCGCTGGCGATCTTCGCCGGTGATTCGAAGATCATCTGGGCCGGGTCGGGCGAGAACAATAATCGGCAAAGCTCGTCGTGGGGCGGCGGCGTGTATCGCTCCACCGACGGCGGTGACACGTGGAAGTATCTGGGACTGCACGATACGCGTGCCATTGGACGTGTGGTGTTGCACCCCACGAATCCCGATATCGCCTACGTGGCGGCGGTGGGCAATCTGTGGCGTGGCAACGCGGAGCGCGGCGTGTATAAGACCACCGACGCCGGTGTCACCTGGGCGAAGGTGCTGTACGTCGATACGCTCACCGGTGCAACGGATCTGGTGATGGATCCGCGCGATCCGAACGTGCTGTTCGCCGCGACCTATCAGCGGCTTCGCAAGGCATTCGGCTTCAACGGCGGTGGGCCGGGCAGTGCGATCTACAAGAGCGTCGATGCCGGCGTCACGTGGAGCAAACTCGAGAACGGCGTACCGCCGGGCGATAAAGGGCGCATCGGCCTCGCACTCGCACTGTCCAATCCGAATGTGCTGGTCGCCACCATCGAGCACCCTGGTGCCGGCGGCACCTATCGCACGGAAGATGCCGGCGCGACCTGGAAGCGCATGAGCCCTTCGAATCCGCGCCCGATGTACTACAGCAAGCCCACCATCGATCCCACCAACGACAGGCGCGTCTGGTTGCCGGGTGTATACATCGTGAAGAGTGAGGATGGCGGTGCCACGTTTCAGGATGAACCCACGTCACCCACCTACGACGTGGGACTCAAGACCGATCACCACGTGATTCGGGTAGACCCTGCCAACCCCAGTCACATCTATGTGGTTGGTGACGGCGGTTTGCACGAAAGTTTCGACATGGGCAAGA
>JANOKE010000019.1:0-5008 GCA_031419135.1 Gemmatimonadaceae bacterium | reverse complement strand
GGTTGTGCATTCGCCCGTTCCCAGACTGCTAAGCTCCGCCGTGGTATTCAGGAAAATGCTGCCCTGCGTACCGCCACCGGTCTGATTCTGCACGTACGCCACCGCACCGGTTGCACCCGACAGATTGAATGCAAAGGTGTTGTCGCCGCTTGGTGTCACGCGCGTCCAGGCGCCTGAGGTCCCATTGCGATAGGCCAACCACAGCGGTACGCGGGCGGCGTCGCAGAATCGCCACGCTATACTGCCGCCGCCGCCCGCCGCAGTGATTGTCAGTGCGACGGATGTCGACTGATTCGCCGCGCCAGTGCCGGTGCCACTTACGGTAACGGTGTAACCGCCCGCAACCGCGCCCGCACCCACCGTGAACGTGATCGTGCTGCTCGTACCACTCACCGACGCCGGAGCAAACGCCACGGCGACATTGGCCGGTACGTTCGAAGCAATGAGATCAACGGCGCCCGCGTAACCACCGATGCGAGTGATTGTGACAGTGCTGGTGCCCAACGCGCCTTGCGCAATCGTAACCCCAGTTGCGGAGAGCGTGAAACCAGAGGGCGTTGTCACGGTGACTGACAGCGTTGCCGAGCCAACAACCGCACCCGCGCCGGTTGCCGTCACGGTGAGTGGATACGTAGCGGCCAGGACTGCACCGCTCACGGTGACTGTAAGCGTTGAGGCGGTGCCCGCGACCGTCGGGGGTACGAAGCCGACCGTCATTCCGGCCGGCATGCCCGTTGCGGTCATTTGCAAGTCGCCCGTGAGGCCACCCACTCGCACCAAGGTCACCGCCGTTTGCGCGTTGGCGCCCTGCGCAATGCTGAGCGTTGTTGGCGCAAGCGTGACGGAGATACCGGCCACCGCGTTGACGGTGACGGCAACAACAATGGTGCGATCGGTGAGCCCCGCCGTGGTGCCGCGAACGGTGACGTTATAGGGTCCGGGTACCGTCGCCAGCGTTGTATTGAATGTCAACGTGGTTGTCGCGCCGGTTGCCGGATTCGGCAGGAACGTACTGGTCATGCCAGCGGGCGCGCTCTCAACGCTCAGCGCGATGTTCCCGGCGAATCCGCCGGTCTTGGTAATCGTGAGCGTCGATTGTCCCGACTGTCCCGCGACAATCGCCACCGCTGCAGGTGCGGCCGAAAGCGTGTAGGCGGGCGTCGCCGCGCTCGTAACGGCCAGCGAAAATGTGGTGGTTTGATCGGTGACACCGGTGGCTGCGGCACGGACCGTGATCGTCGACGAGGTGATGGTTGCACCAGCGCCCACCGTGAGCGTGAGTGTGCTGGTGGCGTCGGTCGCGGCGATTGGGCTTGGCGAAAAACTGGCTGTGACGTTGGCCGGGAGCCCCTCTGCCGTCAGGGTCACCGCGCCCGTCGCGCCGTTCGTGCGAGTAATAGTGACCGGCACCGTTGCGCTCGTGCCCTGAGCGGCCGTCACCGACGCCGAACCAACCGTCACGGTGATCGCAGGAGCCGGTATGATCAATGTGTACGACACGGTTTTATCGGTGACGCCTGTGCCGACGGCGCGGAAGGTCAGCGACGAATTGCCCGGCGTGGCATTGGTCGCGACGCTGATGGTGGCCGTGCTGGCTATTGTCGTACCAGTAAGCGACTGCGGCGCAAAAACCACCGTGACGCCGGTGGGCACTCCTTCTGACGTCAGGGACACCGCACCAGAGAAACCGTCAACCCGCCCCAATGACAGGGTAGTCGTGGACGAAGCGCCGCGCGCAATGGTCCCAGAACTGGCGCTGGCGACAAGCGTTATTCCCGGCGTGCCGGTAGGCGGGCTTGTTCCGTCGCCACCGCCGCAGGAAGCCACCAACGAAAGGGTAGCCAGACATAAGAGCATTCGGCGCATGATCGTCCTCGTGGTCAATTTGAGCAATTGAAACGATTCCGTCCTCGCGACGGAACCGGTACCTGCTGATGATAGCGACGACGACGCCGATTCGCGAGGTGTCGCGCCCCACCAATTTTCACATCGCGCGCCCTCCCGCTATTTTCCGCACCAGCCACTCCAAACTCATCTCTCCGCAAGGTCTGCCGTCATGGCCAACGAACTGCTGTCGTTAATTCCCTCGGCGTTACCCTCGGTCGATCTGTCGGCGCACCCGGCCGACCTTTTCAATATTGATGCGGCGCTGACCGAAGAAGAGCGCGCCATTCGCGACACGATTCGCGCGTTCGTCAACGAGAAGATCCTTCCGATCATCGGTGAGTGCTACGTCCAGGGACGCTTTCCGAAAGAGCTGATTCCCGAACTCGCCGAACTGGGCGTACTCGGCGCGAATCTTCCTGAAGAGTACGGGTGCGCCGGGCTGTCCAGCGTGGCCTACGGGCTCATCATGCAGGAGCTCGAACGCGGTGACTCCGGCATTCGTTCGTTTGCATCGGTGCAGGGTGCGCTGGTCATGTATCCGATTTTCGCCTTCGGGTCCGAAGCGCAGAAGCGGCACTATCTGCCCAAGCTCGCCAAGGGAGAACTCATCGGCTGCTTCGGACTCACCGAACCTGACTTTGGCTCAAATCCGTCCGGCATGATCACGCGCGCGCGCCAACAGGCCGACGGCACTTGGATCATTAACGGTGCCAAGATGTGGATTACCAACGGCTCGATGGCCGATGTGGCCATTGTGTGGGCCAAGACCGGCGACAGTACGGAAGACACCAGCATTCGTGGCTTCATTGTCGACACCAAAACGCCCGGCTTCACGGCCCGCGACCAGAAGGGCAAGCTCTCCCTGCGCGCGAGCGATACATCGGAACTCGTGCTGGTGGATGTACACGTGTCGACCGACGCACTGTTGCCGGAGAGCCGAGGTCTCAAGAGTCCGCTTATGTGCCTCACACAAGCGCGCTATGGCATCTCGTGGGGTGTGCTCGGCGCCGCGCTTGCCTGTTTCGAGGAGGCCGTGTCGTATGCGAAAAACCGCATCATGTTCGACAAACCAATCGGTGGCTTTCAGATTCAGCAGGTTCGGCTGGCCGATATGCTCAGTGAGATCGTGAAAGGGCAGTTGGTATCGCTGCATTTGGGTCGCCTGAAAGACGCCGGCAACTTCACGCCAACGCAGGTGTCTCTGGCCAAGCGCAACAACGTGAGCATTGCCACCGATATTGCACGCGAAACGCGTCGCCTGTTGGGCGCCAACGGTATTCTGGCCGAGTACGGTGCCTTGCGGCACATGGCCAATCTGGAAAGCGTCTACACGTATGAAGGAACGCACGACGTGCACTCGTTGATCCTCGGACAGGCAATCACGGGGCTGGCCGCGTTCAAGTAGCGCGGCCTATTGTTCTTTCGTAGCTTCCCCCCGGCTGCCGCGTTCGCCTGCGGGCGACGTGGCTGCCACGTCATCAACCTGAATCTCAAGCCGGAGCGACCGCGGTGAAAATTGCCGTGTGCATCAAACGCGTCCCGGTGATGGAAGTGAAGTTTGCCATCACCGCCGACGGATCCCGTGTCGAAGACACGGGACTCAAATACGACATCAACGATTTCGATTTGTGGGCCATCGAAGCCGGCCTGCAGTTGAAGGAAAAGAACGGCAATGTGGGCGAGGTGGTCGTGATCACACTCGGCCCCGACGCGGCGCAGGAGCAGATCCGCAAGGCGCTGGCCATGGGCGCCGATCGTGGTGTGCTGTTGCAGGCCGATCGCGCTCCGGCAGATGGGCTCGCCGTCGCGCGTGCGCTGGCAACAGAACTCAAGGAGGGCGGATACGACCTGATTCTGTGCGGTCGCATTTCGATCGACTCGATGAATCAGATGACCGGACCGATGATTGCCGAACTGCTCGATCTGCCGTGCGTGACCAACGTGTTTCGTCTCGAGATTACCGGTGCGACCGGTCGAGCGGAGCGCGTGCTCGAAGGTGCGTCGGAAGTGGTGGAGTTCCCGTTGCCTGCGCTGCTCACCATCGATGATGGACTCAACAAAGAGCGTTTGCCGTCGCTCAAGGGCATCATGGCGGCCAAGAAGAAGCCGATGGAGGTCAAGCCGGCGCAGTTTGGCGATGCGCGGGTGACCGTGGCGAAAATGTCGCTGCCTCCTGAACGCGCGGCCGGACGTATCCTCGGCGACAGTTCTGCTGCGGTTCCGGAACTGATCCGTCTCCTCCAGACCGAAGCGAAGGTACTCTGAGATGGCCAACGTTCTCGTAATCGCTGAAGTGCGCGGCGGAGAATTGCGCAAAGTGGCGCTCGAAGCAGTGACTGCCGCACGGGCACTGGCCGATCAGTCGGGCGGTGGCACTGTGCACGCTGTATTGGCCGGCGCGCCTGGCATAGCGGCGAAAGCGGGTATGCTTGCACAGCATGGTGCGGACAGTGTGCTGGTCCTGGAGCATGCGGGGTTCGCGATGTACAACCCCGAGCCATTGGCCGCGACAGTCGCGCAGCGCCTGTCGGGTGGCGCGTATGGTTATGCGCTGTTCAGCGCGACGTCGCACGGTCGCGATCTGTCGCCACGTGTGGCGGCAAAGTTGGGTGCGGGACTCGTGCCCGATCTCACCGGATTCCGGGTGGAAGGCGGCGCCGTGGTGGGCGAGCATCCGCAGAACAACGGCAAGGTTGTCGCGACGCTTTCGTTAAGCGGTGCGCCGGCCGTCATTCAAGTGCGTCCGGCAGCGTTCCAGCCGGTTGAAAATGCCAAGCCGCTGGTCACGGAACAGATCACGTCGGCCACCGATCCGGGTGCATCGCGCGTGAAAACGGTAGAGCTCAAGCAAGGCGGAACCGGCAAGATTGATCTCAACGACGCGCCGGTGATTGTCTCGGGGGGTCGCGGATTGAAATCGGCCGAGAATTTCAAGTTGTGCGAAGATCTGGCAGATGCTTTCGGCAACGCCGCCGTGGGTGCCACGCGTGCGGTCACCGATGAAGGGTGGCGACCGCACACAGATCAAATTGGACAGACGGGGCGCAACGTGAGCCCGAATCTGTACATCGCGGTGGGGATCTCCGGCGCGATTCAGCATCTGGCCGGCATGCGTACGTCG
>JANOKE010000018.1:0-6413 GCA_031419135.1 Gemmatimonadaceae bacterium | reverse complement strand
GACGTGTCCACCGTGAACGGCGGGCTGGAAGTGAGTGGCGTTACCACCGACGTGCGTGCCAGCACGGTGAATGGCAGCATCACTGCGCGCAGTGCCGGCGGACCCGTGCGCGCCAAGACCGTGAACGGGAGCATCAATATCTCGATGGGCACACTTGGCCGGGCCGACGACCTCGAATACGAAACCGTGAATGGCTCAATCACGATATCGCTACCCGAGAACTTCGGTGCCCAGCTCGAACTCGGCACGGTGAACGGCCGGGTCACGACGGACTTTCCAATCACGGTGTCGGGAACCCTGTCGCCCAGACGCATTCGCGGAACGGTGGGGAATGGCGAGACCAGATTCCGTGCCAGCACGGTGAACGGGAGCGTCACGCTGCGCAAGAACTAGGCTGCGGCCAGCTCCTCAATCGCCTTGGCCAACGCCAGATCCTTGATGGTGATTCCGCCTTCGTCGTGCGTGCTGAGTGCGAAATGCACTTTGGTGTAGCGGATGTCGATGTCGGGGTGATGGTTCATCGACTCCGCAATCTCGGCAACGCGCGCAATGAAAGCGATCCCGTCGGGGAACGCGGCGAAGTGATAGCTCTTCACGAGCGTATCGCTTTTGCGCGACCACCCGGGCAGGGTGCCCAGTCCGCGCTGGATCTCGATATCGGATAGAGCTGGCATTGTGTATGGAGGTTATGGCCTTCTCGTCGCCGAAACAAGTCAGAACACCATCTTGGCCCAGTGCGCCAACCACCGGCGTGCTGTCGACTGCGTAGGCAAGAGCACGTCCAATTCCGCTGCGCTCTCCACCCACCGGCTCTGCCCAACCAGGTCGATCAGATCCATGTAGGGAATCACCGGCAGCCAGTTGGACACGATAAACGCGTCCTCCCCGTCGGTGACCATGCTGCGCGCGTTCTGGTTTTGGGAGCCCATGATCGTGTAGAACACCACGTGCTCGCGATCGGTCGGTGCGAGGCCCGCGAGCCAATTCCGCTCCATGTCGTTGCCGATGTCGGGAAATCGTTCGGGTACCCCGTCAAAACGGCCAACCGACACGGCGCGTGTGTTGGTTTGTGAAATGCGCTGCCGCCAGAACGCCCAGGTCAAGTCCGCCCATTCGGGGCGCGCCATCACGCGCCACCCTTCGCGTGACGCAAAATAGTTGGCCTTGAGATGGAGTTTGGGAATGCGGTCGGATTCGAACTCCAAGTCGTCAGTCGGCTTCATCGCCAAGGTCTGCATTGCGGCGAGAATACCGGGCGGCACGTTCGAATAGACTCCCGGTGCCGTCCCGAACAACTCTCGCAGCCACTGGTGTTGCTCAAAGGTTGCCCGAATGGCCTTCAGCTTGCCCTGCAGGTTGGTGACGTCGAGTTCGGACGAGAAGAGGCCAACCTTGAGCAGTCCCCCAGCGTGCGCGATGTTCGGTTCAAGCGCTTTCGCCGCGACGATCAGGCGCGACAGCAGGTCATGGGCTCGAATCATCGATCCGAACGATCGGGCCGGCGCGTTTGCCAGCGATGGCGCAATAACGAGGACCCGCACGCCCCGGAGCGCGCAGCCCACCACGGCCGAGCCCCAGAAGGGGCTGTTCCACAGCGAATCCGGAATCTTGATCACCGAGCCCGGCGGCATAAGCGTGTAGAGAATGGCCTTGGCAACGTTGATTTCCTTTTCGTCAAATCCGGTCTGGTTGTGCAAACCGAGCGCGCGGAGCGGACGCTGCCCCTGCTCCTCGGCGGTCCGGATTCGCCTGGCATAGTCGGCCGGTTTGTCCACCCGCTGCAGCGGAAACGGAATGTCTGCTGGACGGATGCCCTGGCTGATCAGCGCTTCGCGCGCCGACGTTTTCAGTGCCAGCAATGCCGGGCCACGTATCAGGAGTGCGCGGTCTTCCCATGCCAGGCTACTGTAGTGTTCCCCCACGCCGGCACCGGTATAGATGGCTTCTCCCGCGTACGGGTCTGCCTCGGTAATGTCATAAAACGCGATCTTCCGGTGATCGCGCATCATGTTGTCCGTGGCCGCCAGTCCGGGAATCAGGCGCCAACTGAAGAACGACTGATTGGCTACGTTGGTGATGTTCACGTGCACCCTGATCAGGTCGCGAAGCCATTGATCACCGAATTGCCCACGATGCGACTGCAGCAGTTTCGAATTGGCAATCGCGGCTCTCAGAGAGTCCTGCGCCACGGCCAGCGAGTCTTCATACGCCTTGAACCCGTTGGGTAATCGCACTCGATGTCGCGTGGGGTCCTCCAGCAGGTCCATCCAGAGGCGAGAACCGTTGATTTGGTAGAAAAACTGATCCAGCATGATCATGTATACAGGAAACGTCCCCGTGCGATCATAGTCGCGTACATGCGCCGTCAGCGCCGGGAGATATGACCACAACACCTGATGGAAACTCATCTTGTCGGGTTCGCCCTGCGTGTTGTAGCCACGGAAGTCGTGCACCCACAGCACATGGTAGCGCGCAGCCTGCCGAATCGTGCGGCTCAGCTCCAACTGAAACTGTTCGTTGATCACGTACGACACAAAGTTGCCCTCTTCAAACCGGTCGCTGACCGCCTGCTCAATCAGCGCATCGAGTTCGCTTTGCGAGTCGTGCTGGTCGGGTGTGAGCGCGTACTGGAGCGGAAGCCAGACGAAGCGCGAGTCGCTCCACTCGGCGCGCAACGCGGCGCGATTCTCTTCGATGACATCGAGCAATGCGGTAAACACCCACAGCACAGATTCGTACGCGGCGGGAGGCACCGACGACTGCACGTGAAGCCAACGCAAGAAGATGCCCCGAGCGCGATTTGCGAATTCCCTGGTCGTGTCGTGTCTCTTGGTCTGACCAAGCATTCGGTCGTACGGCAAGAGGACTTCCTGCAGCAACACCTCACGGGCGCGCTTCGCAACGATGGTGCCTTCCGTCGTCGGCATCAGCGTTTCCTGCAACCCGCCGGTGAGTGCCGACGAAAACGCGCGCGCGATCGCCGAGTGATAGCGAAGCACCTCGTCGTTGAGCGTGCGGTAGGGCGCGATACCTGCCGATGTCGGCATCGCGAGATCTTGCTGCAAGGCGCGGACACGCGTGTGCACTCTTGCGGCATCCCGCTCGTTGCCGGCCGCCAGATCGTCGAGGAACGGTACAGTGAGACGACGAATGTATTGTGCCGCGAGGCGCGCCTCCGCCATCGGCACATCCAGTACGCGCACGGTGCCAGCCGACGGATTGGGAGCCTTCACCGACCGAGCCACCGGCAGCGCAACGCGATCGGAACGTGGCCTGGTCCGGCCCACAGGAATGTGTCGACGAATAGGTCGATCGATGCCCAGCATCACGTACCAGTGACGCCCTGGCATCACGTCCGCGCGCAGCACGGACCCGTCGTGAAACAACCCACCGCGCCGCAGGGGGAGCGAATATGAGATATCCACTCTCGCCGCATTCGTTCTGATGTTGTAATCGATGCCAAGCCCAGTGAGCAGAATCGGGCTGATGAGCTGGGCGCGCACACCACCATCCGGCTTCGTTCCGCGAGTGCCGGCGTATCCCTCCACATTCAGCCCGGCAACCCCGACAACGGGATTCAGGAGATCGTGATAGGCCGACAGTCGCGCTTCGGTTGCACTGAGCAACTCCAGTACTTCACCCTTCGATCGCCCGAGAGCCGCGCCAGCGGACAACTTCCACAACGGGGGTTGCCCCAGTGATTGCGAAAAGCCCCCATCGGTGGGTGCGCGCGACTGCGCGTTGCACGGCTGGCCGAGCACTATGCCCAGCGCCAGCACCATCGCTGCAACGCGCACCAGTAGTCTCCGGGTGGACTGCCCTGTTCACTGCTGGCGAAAGACATACCTCGCGATCCACAGCACGTCAATCGAATTCCAGTGCACGTTCACTCGTGCCGTGGACACATGTCGGTGGCCGAAAACGCGGGTGGTGCCTTTTTGGTTAACGTCCAGTGGCCCGCGGCACTCAGTGTGGCCGTGCCCAGTGCCGATCGACACTCGGCGGGGAATCCGCGCGCGACAAGCTGTGTGATGTCGAACAACGCGGCGGATGCCCGGTTCAGGCCATGATGGGATCCGAAAATGCGCTGCAGCCATCCCCCCGCGACGGCGCCGTCGGTGACGTCAATCGTCTCGAGGCGCGCCGCGATGATCGGCAGCCGAGGCGATCCACCGATGAGACCGGCCCGGTTGCCTTTGTTCACCGTTTTCGAGAGCGCCAGTGTACGATCATGTGTCGAGGCATACAGCAGCAGCCGCTGTGTAATCGGCAGGATCGCGGGAACGACAACATCCCGGAATCGATTCGCGTCCACGTCGGGGGCGAAGAAGGCAAATGCCCGTAACGGATCGGCGGCGAGGCGCCGGCGCAACGGGTTGTCAGTGGCCAAGGCCTCACTGGTGAGCTGCGCTCCCAACGAATGCGCCACCAGCAGCACGTGGTCGCCACCTACTGCATCGAGCACCACGTGCAGCGCGTTCGTGAATGCCGGCTTGGATGCCATGGCGGACGCCGAGTCTTCCCAGTAAGCGCGGGCGAAAATTTCACCGGCACGCGGCCAGGTGACCCCGGACCCCCGCGAGGGCCAACTGAACACTACCCAGGGAATGCGCGACTGCGAGCGCACATGCGATTGCGTCGTGTGCGTGAGCGCCTCGTGCTGCCACGTCCCGAATCCATGGACGTACAGGATGGCCACGGAGTCGATGGTGGAGGCGCTGTACGACCGGTGGCGCAGGGATTCGACAAACGCTGACCGCGACAGCCGTACCGAATCGCGAACCGTGAAGTCTCGCATTTTCGCGAAAGGATCGTCGTTGTACTTCAGACTGGACACGACGAATCCGAATTCCAGCGAATCGGCCAGGCGGCGGACGACACGCCCCTGCTCGCGGGCGCGCGCCGAGATGTACCAGACCGTGTCGGCGCGCGCGCTCAACGGGCGTGCGACAGGACGGGTTGTGTGAAAACACCCGGTGCCGGCAATGCACAGGATCCAGATCGATAACACGCGGCGCATCACGGAAACCTAAGGTGGCGTGGGCATGCAGCTTTTGCTCGTGCGCGAAACACTGCTTTCGGCTGGTGTGCTATTCAGGTCCTCTCCGAGAAATCGCAAAACTGTGATTTTCCGGATACGCGCCAAGCGCCGGTACCGGGTCTCGCTCGCGTGGCGGAGACTGGCCGCTGCCATTGACGGCATCGACTTTGCGATAACCGGGTTGAGTTGCCCTATCGGTGTTTATTCGATATCGTTTTTTGTGCCCTCCGCCCTGCTCCCCCATTTCGAGCTCGACACCAACGATGCGCCGTTTCGCCTGCTCGACCGACAGGCCGATCTGACGTATCACGCCGCACCGGTGCGCGGGATCTTCAATCCACCGTCGGCCACTGGTTTGGGCTTCTGGTCTATCAATCCGTACGTCGGTTGCGCCTTCGGATGCCCGTACTGTCACGCGCGAGACACGCACAAATGGACCCTTGAGCGCGCTGGCGAGGTGGGCGCGCGTATCGCCGAATCGATGCCAGCGTGGTTGGCGTTCGAGCGACGGGTGCTGGTTGAAAGAGAACGCCGCGCAGCGCGTGCGCGAGGCACTCATGACGTCGCGTTCGCCGAAACCAGGTGAGTCGATCGTGATTGGGTCGGCAACCGATCCGTATCAACCGGCCGAGCGGCGCTTTCGGGTGACACGCCAGATCCTCGAGGCACTCACCGCGACGCGCGGACTCCGCATCACGATCATCACCAAGAGTCCGCTCGTCACGCGCGATGTCGATGTGCTGGCGCGCCTCACACAGCGCGGGAAGCTGGGCGTGCACATCACTATTACTACCCTCGATCGCGAGCTCGCGCGCCAACTCGAGCCACGCGCGCCGACACCCGAGGCGCGACTGCGCGCTGTGCGGCGACTGGCAGATGCCGGTATTGAGGTGCGCGTGAACTGCATGCCGGTATTGCCGGGCATCACCGACAGTCCGGCCGCGCTTTCGGCGTTGGTGGCGCGGGTGGCCGAGGCTGGCGCCACGCATTTGGCCGCTTGCGCGTTGCGACTGGGTGCCGCGTCAAAGCGGCGCTATCTGCCCTTCGTTCGCGAGTCATTTCCCGCATTGGCGGCGAGTTACGAGCGCACGTATCAGTACAGTGCGTACGCCGGTGAGCGGTACCGCGAAGGGCTCGCCGCGTATATTGACCGGTTGTGTCACAAGCATGGACTCGCGCTCGGAGAGACGTCCCCGCATGAAGTCGTTCCGCACGCCTGCGATGTGGTTCATCCTCGTCACGCTCCTCATCGACGTGGCAGGATTGGGGCTCGTCATTCCAGTCATGCCGAAGCTCATCACCCACCTCACGGGCGGCTCGATGAGCGATGCGGCGCGCTGGGGCGGGTGGATGACCTTCGCCTACGCGGGCA
>JANOKE010000017.1:0-10316 GCA_031419135.1 Gemmatimonadaceae bacterium | reverse complement strand
TGACGATGTGATCGACTTCACACCGGCACTGAAAGCGGCCGCGCTGGAAGAGTTGTCGAAGTACACGATCGGACCCCTGTACACACCACCATCGCTGAAAGGCACGGTGGTCAACCCGGGCTCCATTGGCGGGTCGGGGTGGGGCGGGGCAGCAGTCGATCCGGAATCGGGCTGGCTCTATGTGAAGGGAACGAACTCACCGTCACTGTTCACACTGCGCGCACGATCGACACGGAGCGATACGGTCGACGCGCCGTACATGGTGGACCTGGGCAACTCAACGCTGGGCGTGTCGGTGCGTGACGGTCCGGAAGGCACGGCCGGTCGCGGTCGCACGTTGCCCATCAACAAGCCACCGTACGGCAATCTCACGGCGATCGATCTGAACAGCGGTGAGCAGCGGTGGCAAGTGACGCTTGGTGACACGCCGGCCTACCGTCAACATCCGGCGCTGGCCGGTGTGGTCCTTCCCGACAAACTGGGCGTCGCGGGCTCGCCAGGCGCGTTGGTCACGAAGGGCGGACTGCTGTTCATCACGGGCGGTGGGCGCGTGCTCTATGCGATAGACGCAAAAACCGGCGCGACGCTGTGGGAGTACGATCTCGGGCAGGTTGCGTACGCCAACCCGATGACGTATCGCAGTCGTCAGGGGCGCCAGTATGTGGTGATCGCGACCGGAGCAGGTGCGCAGGCGACATTGGTCGCGTTCGCACTGCCACAGTAGCCCGCGTTACGACGAGCGCGAAAACAGGTCGGCCTGCGGCGGCTGTGTGGGCAGTTTCAGCCATTGCAGTACGTGCGTGGTCCATCCATCGCGGTGTGACGGGTCAAGCGTGTGCACGGCCGTACCGAACGCGATGATGAGCTGGTCGATAACGGCATCGATTTCCAACTGAAAGCCTGGGCTGACGGCGCGCTGGCCGTCAAACGACGGCGCACCAAGCACCGGCACTTTGAACAGGGCGTCGTACCCCTGCACCCAATCGGCAACGAGTGCGTCGAGTTCCGGGCGGCGTCCCACGCGGGCCACCAGATACGCATAGTTGTCCAGCACCGAGCGGTCGCAAACCACGATCTCATTGCGCGCGGCCGCTTCGATCTCCTCGGCGATCTGCGTATGCAGAATCCACGCCTGGGCATGGTACGTGGTGCCTTCGTTGATAGGCAGCGGACAGCGTCGCGCCACTTCCTTGACAATGTCCACGCCAAGATCGAGCCGTTTGAGTTGGGTGGCCAGATCGAAGCACAGCGTCGTCTTGCCAACGCCGTGTGTGCCGACGAACGCCACCTTCAGGCGACGACCGGCCATCGGATTGCGCGTATTCATCACGGGATCAGTTCTTCTCTATGGCGCGCTGCGCTGTGGTGAACCGGAAATCTAGCCGCGGGCCTCGGTCGAGACGATGCGCGGCAGTGCTTGGCGCGCTAGCTTGCTGCGCTTCCGGCTTGGTGCCTCACACCGAGATCACGCACTATATGCATCACCGACTGATCAGGCTCCGGATCGCGATGCTGCTGATGGCGTCGCTGCATGGACGACTTGTGTCAGGCCAGGGCAGCACCACCATGCGCACCCCGACGCCGAGTGTCGGCGCGTCTGAGCCCCTGACGCTGCAACAAGCACTGGCCCGCGCCAGACAGCGTCGCCCGCAAGCGGAGTTGGCCGCAGCGGGCGTTGCTCGCGCGAAGGGCACCGCCGGGCTGGTGTCGCTCATTCCCAATCCTGTTGCCTTCGTACAGCGTGACGAGCGAACGCCTACTCACCAGTCGTCGTTCACTCAGCCGCTGGCGTGGCTGATTCGACGCAGTGCCGACGTGGGTACCGGACGCGCCATTGTGGATCGCGCCACTGCGGATTCTATGCAGCTGATGGCGGATGTTGGCCGCGACGTGCAACGGGCGTTCTTCGGCGCTCTGGCGGCTGATGAGCGACTGCGGCTTGGCACGGAACAGGCGCATCTCGCCGATTCACTGGTCTTGTTTGCCGACCGACGCGTATCGGCAGGCGACATCTCCGCGCTTGAGCGCGATCAAATTGCGCAGGAGGCTGCGAGGGCGCGCCTGTCTGCGGCGCAGGCGCGTGAAGCGGCGCGGGTTGCGCGGGTGGTCTTCGCTCGGGCGGTGGCATGGAATACCGGCGACAACAGTCCGCAGGCCACTGGCTCACTCACCGATGCGCTCGACGCACTCGGTGCCGACAGTGTGAGCGTCGAGTCGACACCGTTGCCGTCACTCCCCGCCATGAACGCGATCCTCGCTGATTCGGCGGGTGCGGCCGCGCGACTGCGCGGCGCGCGGTTGGCGCAGATTCCGGTGCCGGCGGTGGTGATCGGGCTCGAGTGGGGCGCGGTTGGCGTGCCCACGACGGCCGCTCGCGATTCCCGGTCGACGTCGATTGTCGGGCTGTCCGTGCCGCTGCCATTCTGGAACCAGGGTCGCGAAGCCGTTGCTGAGGCCAGAGGCATCTCGCGCGAAGCCAGCGCGCGTGCCAGCGAGACGCGCCTGGCGCTGACGGCTCAATTGACGATCGCGAGAATCCGAGTTGCTGAAACGGCCAGTCGGGCAACGTTTGCCCGCGACTCACTGTTCACGGAGGCCACGCGCATCCGCATTGGCGCGATTCGCCTGTATGAGTCCGGACGCACCGGACTGCTTCCGGTGATCGACGCGTTGCGCGTTGAGCGCGACGCCGCGCACACGTTGGTTCAGGAACTGCTGGCGTTTCAGGACGCTCGCGCCGATCTCACGGCGTTGCTGGGGCGCTGGCCGTGATGCGCACCAATCGCTCACTCATCTCCATGCGGGATCCTCGCGCCATGATTCCAGTGAACACCTCAGGTCGGCCGGGTTTGGGCGACATCTTCCTGGCACTGTTTCTGATGGTGCCGCTCGTCGCCTGCAAGGACACCCCGTCGAAGTCGACGCCCGCGGCTGTAGTGACGGGTGCCGTTCCCGAGGGACAGTTGTCGTCAATCACGCTCTCGCGTGATGCCGTGACGCGATTGGGTATCGAGACGGTACTGCTCGACTCGGCAGAGGCAGCGCCCACGCGAACCGTTGGTGGAGAGGTGCTCGTGCCGCCAGGACGAGCGTTGCTGGTCACCGCGCCGGTCGCGGGTACGGTCTACGCGCTGCCGGGTGCAAACATCCCCAGCGGCGGCGAACGCGTCGCCCCCGGTCAGGCACTGTTGCGACTCATCGCGCTTCCCCCCGATCTGGCACGCACGCAGCAGGATGTGACCGTGTCGCAGGCGCGTCTGCAGCAGGCGCAGCTCGAGGCAGATCGGGTCGCGTCACTGTTCAAAGACCGCCTGGTCGCAGCGCGCGACAATGATCGGGCACAGGCCGATCTCGCTGCGGCGCGCGCCGCATTTGATCTTGCAACGGGACAGCAGCGCGCGGGGCGGGGCGGTTCACGTCGCGATTCCAGCGGACTGAGCGCGCTGATCATCTCCTCACCCGATGGTGGCATCGTACGGGTCGTAAACGTTGGCCCCGGGCAAGCTGTTGCAGCCGGCGCGCTCTTGCTCGAGATCATTCAACTCGATCGTCTGTGGGTGCGGGTTCCGATGTACGCCGGAGACGTACGCTTGGTGAAACGTTCGGCCGAGGCATCGATACACGGCATTGACGGCGCCATGACCGGTTCCGTGTTGCGCGGTATTCCGGTTGCCGCACCACCATCGGCCGATGCCGCCGCGGCGTCGGTCGATCTGTACTACGAGGTGCGTGGCAGCGCGCTGCGTCCGGGTGAACGGGTTGGTGTGACGATGCAACTTGCGGCGAGCAGCGGTCGCGCGCTCATGGCACCGCTGTCGGCCATCGTGCGTGACATTCAAGGTGGCGCGTGGGTGTACGAGCAGACCGACTCGCTCACCTTCTCCCGACGACGGGTTGAGGTGTCTCGCGTGATTGGAAGTCGAGCGGTGTTGACGCATGGACCAGGAGTTGGCACGCGTATTGTGACCGCCGGTGTCGCCGAGCTGTTCGGCACCGAGTTCGGCACCGGCAAGTAGGCACGACGTATGCGTTGGCTTATTGAGAGCGCGCTGCGCCTTCGGCTGGTCGTGGTGGTGCTCACCATCGTGGCTATCGTGGTCGGCACGGGTGTGGTACGCAAGGCGCCGCTCGATGTGTTTCCGGAATTCGCACCGCCGTTGGTTGAAGTGCAAACCGAGGCACCGGGCCTTTCCACAGAGGAAGTGGAGGCGCTGATCTCCACCCCGCTGGAGCAGGCGTTGGCTGGTACGCCGTACCTCAAGACGCTCCGATCGAAGTCGGTGCTGGGGCTGTCGAGCGTGGTGCTGATCTTCGAACGTGGCACCGATTTGCTGCGCGCGCGCCAGTTTGTGGGGGAACGCCTGTCGCGCGCTGCAACCACGCTGCCCGCTGTGGCTCGGCCACCGGTATTGTTGTCGCCGCTGTCGTCGACCAGTCGCGTGTTGAAGATTGGTGTCACGTCAGCCAAGCTTTCGCAGACCGAACTGACGACGCTGGTTCGGTGGACGGTGCGGCCGCGACTGATGAGCGTGTCCGGCGTGGCGAATGTCGCGATATGGGGCCAGCGTGATCGACAGCTTCAGGTGCTCGTCGATCCCGAGCGATTGCGGGCGAATCGGATTACGCTTGACGAGGTGACGCGCGCCACTGGTGAGGCCGTGGCGATTCGCGCCGGCGGTTTCATCGACCAACCCAACCAGCGATTCGGTGTAGCGCAGCGCGTCGAAATGCGCACCGCTGCCGATCTGGCGGCCGCACCGGTGGCCTTTCGCAATGGCGCGTCACTGCTGCTGGGTAATGTCGCCGACGTCACGGAGGGGAATCCGCCGCCCATCGGCAATGCCATTGTCAACGACGTGCCCGGGTTGTTGCTGATCGTCGAGAAGCAGCCGTGGGGCAACACGCTCGACGTCACGCGTGGTGTCGAGCAGGCACTCGCGTCGCTTGCGCCGGGTCTCAAAGACGTGGAGATCGATCCGACGATCTTCAGACCCGCCACGTTTATCGAGATGTCGCTGCACAATCTCAACCGCGCGCTGCTTATAGGCTGCGTGCTGGTGGTGATCGTACTCGGGTTTTTCCTGCGCGACTGGCGCACAGCGGTTATCAGCCTTACCGCCATTCCCGTGTCGTTGCTCGCGGCCGCAGTGGCCATGCGCTATCGCGGCGGGATGATTGACACCATGGTGCTGGCCGGACTGGTGATTGCGCTGGGCGAAGTTGTGGACGACGCCATCATTGACGTTGAGAATATTGTCCGTCGCCTGCGCCTCAATCGTGGCGTTGAATCGCCCCGGTCGGCGTTTCGCGTGGTGCTCGATGCGTCGCTGGAAGTGCGCAGCGCCGTGGTGTACGCCAGTCTCATCGTGTCTCTGGTGTTCATGCCGGTGTTCTTCCTGGGCGGCCTGGCCGGCACGTTTTTCCGCCCCCTGGCAACGGCGTACGTCATTGCCATTCTCGCGTCGCTGCTGGTGGCATTGGTGATTACGCCGGCCTTGTCGCTGCTGCTGCTTCCGCGCGCCGTCGCGCATCAGCGGGAGGCCCCGCTGGTCACCTGGCTCAAAGCGCACTATCGCCGCTTGCTGCCCCGATTCGTCGACGACCCTGCGCCGTTGTCGGGAGGAACGTGGGCGCGCGTACCACGAGCAGTGCGGATCATTGCCGTCGCGCTGGTGGTGACGCTGATCTCCGTGCCGTTTCTGGGCGAGGAGTTTCTGCCGCACTTCAAGGAGTATGACTTCCTGATGCATTTCGTGGAGAAGCCGGGCACCTCCATTGCGGCGATGGATCGCGTGACGATTCGCGCCAGCAAGGAGCTGCGGGCGATTCCCGGCGTACGCAATTTCGGATCGCACATCGGTCGTGCCGAGGTGGCTGATGAAGTAGTAGGTCCGAACTTCACCGAACTGTGGATCTCGGTTGATCCAGCGGCGGACTACGATGCCACCGTGGCGAAGGTGCAGGCGGCGGTGGATGGCTATCCCGGGCTCACGCGCGATCTGCTCACCTACCTGCGCGAGCGCATCAAGGAAGTGCTCACGGGAACGAGCGCGTCGCTCGTGGTGCGCATCTACGGTCCCGACCTTGAGGTGCTGCGCAACAAGGGACAGGACGTGTCGAAGGCCATCGAGGACATCGAAGGCATCGCCGATCTCAAGGTGCAGCAGCAGGTGATGGTGCCGCAGATTCAGGTGACGGTGCGTCCCGACGTCGCGGCGAGGTTCGGCCTTACGGCCGGCGTGGTGCGCGACCGCGTAGAAACATTGGTTCGCGGGCGCAAGGTTGGCGAAGTGTACGAGTCTGGTCGAACGTTTGATGTGGTGGTATGGGGCGTGCCCGGCGTACGCAGCGATGTGACGTCATTGGCGGAATTGGCCATCGACATTCCTGGCGGCGGGATGGTGCCGCTGGGTGTGGTGGCCGATGTGCGACTGGCGCCAGCGCCCAACGAGATCACGCGCGAGAATGCGTCGCGTCGTCTGGACGTGACCGCGAACGTGCGTGGTCGCGATCTTGGCAGTGTCGCCCGCGAGGTGGAGCGTGCCGTGCGCGCGATGCCGTTTGATGCGGGCTACCATCCGGAATTCCTTGGCGAGTACGAGGCCAAGCGGGCTGCGTCCCAACGACTGCTCTGGCTGTCACTGCTCGCCATGGTTGGCGTCTTCCTCATTCTGCATGCCGATTTCGGCACGGTGCGATTGGCCTTGCTGGTGTTCGGATCATTGCCATTTGCCCTGATCGGCGGGGTGGCCGCCGTCTGGCTTACCGGCGGCGTGCTGTCGCTGGGCTCGCTGGTGGGCTTCGTAACCGTGATCGGTATCGCCGCGCGCAACGGCATCATGCTGGTAAGCCACTATCGACACCTCGAGCGTGAAGAAGGCGTGTCGTTTGGCCGCGATCTGGTGCTGCGCGGTGCCGAGGAGCGGTTGGCACCGATTGTGATGACGGCACTGGTGACGGCGCTTGCGCTTGTTCCACTGGTTGTGTGGGGCGATCGCCCCGGGCATGAGATCGAGAATCCGATGGCCGTGGTGATTCTGGGAGGACTCGCTTCGTCTACGCTGCTCAATCTGTTCCTGATGCCCGCGCTCTACCTGCGATACGGCGCAACGCGCGATGACGCGTCGCGCGCGGCGATCGACGTTACCTGATTCGCACGACGCCCGGCGCCACCGTCTCGAATCGCGCAAACACCGCCGGATCGTGTCCCGGCACAATGAAGCGCGGCGACGCGGCCAGCGTCACCATGCGTCGCTGCGCGGCAAGATTCGACGCGGCATCGAGCGTTTGCGCAATCGGCACCTGGCGGTCGAGATTCTCGTACAGGTACATGTTGTCCGACGCGAGTATTACCGTACCCTGCGCCGTGCGCACACCAACGTACTGCGACTGAAAGGTGTGCTTCCCGCCTGTAAAGACGGTGATGCCTGGAATGATCTCTTTCGCATCGCCATCGACCAGGGCCACACGACCGGCCGCGCGCAGTGCGTGCAACATGACGGCATCGGGCCCGTCAAGGGCACGATTCAAGACCTTACCGGTGGAATCGATATGGTGCTCCACTTCGTCACGCTGGATCCAGATCTTGGCGTTGGGAAACAGGTCGGCGCCGTCGAAATGATCCCAGTGAATGTGCGAAATGATGACGTCGGTGATGTTGCTGGCGGATACACCAGCGCGTGTCACCGCCGAGTCGGGTCGCATGTAGTTTGTGGGTTTCCAGCGGGCGATGAGATCGGCGCGCTTGAATCCGGCATCCACCAACACCGCGCGACCGCCGGGGCCCTTGAGCAACCAGATCATGCAGTCGGCGTCGATGCGCCGAGCGGTGTCGGCGCCGGCGATCAGACCGGAAACACGGAACGCCGGTAGAGTGGCGTACCGGATGGCGAACGCCTCCCAGCGCGGTGCAGACTGCGCGTGCGTCAGGATGGGTGCCAGCGCTGCTATTACAAACGCCAGAGCGTGAGACCGCACCCGGAAGTTGCCCGCGCCAACGGCGACGCAGCGCCTCGCGCACGTAGCGACCCAACGCGAGGGAATGCCTGAGGACTGGCTCACGAATGCTCCGAACGAAAAGATGGGGAGGGCAGCGCGTGCCCATAGCGTGGACCGAAACTACACGTTGGACCGCCAGATCGGTTCGCTGACGTGCCGCACGTTGTCCACCGGCTCGAACTCGAAGCCGACCAACTCAGGAAACGCACGTTGCAACGAGGACGCTCCGGTGAGGCGATGGATGGCGCTGCCGACGCGAACGCTCGCGAGCGCCTGGCCCTCGCCGTGGCCGCACTCGAGAACATCGGCCTCGAACTCAGGCGGCTCGACGCTGGATCGGGAACGCCCGACGACCTCACCGCCGACCTCGAGAAGGCGCGGGCGATCAGCGACGCTGTGGACGCCGAAGTGCACGGACGATCAGAAGTCGAAAATTGCTCGCCGTTACGCCGGACCGATAACGAACGTGGTCGCGATGGAGCGCATTGGAGTGTAACATGTTCACATATAACGTTTTCCGAATGTTGGTATTTCCTGTGGGAGTGAAAGGATCACCGGATTGGGACAGCGATACGCTTCAGGTCGTACGAAATACGGACAACACAACAAATGTGTTTCGAAACCATTGTGTTTCAAAACATTTGTGTATTATTACGTCTCCCCGGTCAACGAGACGCATCTTGCCAGACTACTCCGCGAAATCGTACGGTCGTAACGAAGAGATTGCCGCAGTCTACCAACAGTTCGACGCAGGCAGAAACCTCTCAATGCCCGGGGCACGGCGGCTCGGCAAGACCTTTCTGCTGGATCGCTTGGTCGCGTCATCGGAAACGGCAGGCTGGGTCGCGGTGAAGGTGGAGGTCGCTGGATGCAGCGACACTCGCACCTTCTTCCGCGAACTCTGCAGCGGCATCGAACGAAGGCGGCCGACGCTGTCGCGCGCCTTGGCCAAGCTCCAGCAACGATTTGGGCAGATCATTGACCCACGACCGGAGCATACCCAACACTGGTACCAGCCTCTGATCTCCCTTGATCACGAGACTTTCTTCGAGCGCGTAGTCGCCAAATTGGACAATGACCGAAAGCACCGTTGGGTGCTGTTGATTGATGAGCTGCCCATTTTTCTGAAAGCGCTACATGACAAGGGCCCCGAGGGTGTCGAGGCCGCGCGCAACTTCATGAATCTCTTTGCACGAATTCTGGCGAAATACTCACGAGTCCGCTGGATGATTACCGGATCCATCGGGCTCGAGCCATTGGCCCAGCAGGGCAACTACATGGGCGTGCTTGCGAAATTTCAGCTCTTCGAACTGCAGCCGTTAAGCGAGCCACAGGCCATCGACTTCGTCAAAGACCTGGCGCTCACCGGCCGACTCTCGCACCGTGTTGTCATCACCGACGTTGAAGCAACAGCGATCGTGCGAGCCGTGGGGTGGCACGCGGCCTACTATCTCGAGGCTTTCACGCTCAGGCTCGCGGGTGAGCCAACAGAAAGCAGTGCCCAGACCGATGTGCTGATTGATGAGGCCATGAGTCGGCTGCTTGAGCCAGTCAACTCGGCGACGTTCGGCGTCTGGGAAGAACACCTCGACAAGCACTATCGGCCGGTCGATCGGCAACGCGCGTTCAATCTGCTCGGAGCACTTGCTGCCGAATCAGGTGGGTTATCGCTCAGCGCGTTGCTTGCCACGATCGGGCAGCCCGCGCTCACTACAGGTGATCTGCGGATGCTGCTGACCCGCCTTCACGTCGAAGGCTTTGTCACCGTTTTGGACTGGAACGACGATGATGCACAAGTACGCTTTCGCAACTTGCTGTTGCGTCGCTGGTGGCAGCGCTACCCGCCGCAGTACACGTCGTCGACGTCACGTTCGCCGATATGAGCTTTTACCTGTTCAATCCGCACTCACCAAGCGAGGTCGAATTTCTCGCCGCATTTGTAGCGAGGCAAAGTACGCTTGAGTACTTCTTGCGACAGCTGCGACTTATCGACGAGGGGCAGCCTGCGCGACATCATCTCATCGTGGCGCCGCGCGGTTTTGGGAAGACGACGTTGCTGCGTCGGATCGCCATTGCGGTCCGCACCGACAATGAGCTTCGAAAGCGCTTCATCGCCTTGTCGTTTCGCGAGGAACAGCACAACGTCATCAGCTTGGACGTGTTCTGGCGCAACTGCCTCCAGTCACTATTGGAAGCACGAGAAGACGAAGGGGCGCCAGAAGATGAAGTCGGCGAACTGGATGCCGCCTGGACGGGCCTTGTTGCGCGTCAGGAGCTCGACCGCGAAGAACAGGACGGAGAGCCAGCCTGGCGCGAGT
>JANOKE010000016.1:0-8804 GCA_031419135.1 Gemmatimonadaceae bacterium | reverse complement strand
ATTCCGGCCCGATCCGTGGGCTCAGCGCGTGTCGTCTGGACCCCAAGGTCCGGGTCGTTGCAGCTTTCGATACTGGGCCTCCCCACCGACGCCGTCGGCGACGTTCTGGTGGAGGGACCGAATTTTTCGCGCGTGATCACCACGTCGTCGGTGTTGTCGCCGCTTGCCCCAGGACCCTACACGATCACCGTGCGCGACGTACGGTCCACGGGTGGCACGCTGCGCGCCGAGGTGGGTAACCAGTCAATTCTTATCAGCGCCTCGGCCGTCGCCAGCAACGCAACCGTTACCTACGCTTTTGCGCCGGTGGCTGTCGAAGTGTCGGTTACCGGATTACCGGGCGGAACCACCGCGGCGATCGCGCTCACGGGCCCCAGCGGTTTTGTGATTCCGGTTGGCGGCAGTACACGACTCGTTCCCGTGGCCGCCGGACGTTGGCGGCTTGCTGCGTCGAACGTTCAAGCTGGCGGGTTCACCTATGCACCCACGCCCGTTTCGCGCGACAGCACCGTGAGCGCCGGAGACACGTTGCGCTTTCCGGTGGCGTACGCGTTGTCCACTGGCGCCATTGCGGTGGCCGTGACGGGCCTGCCACCGGGCGCAACGGGCAGCGTGAGGGTCATGGGTCCGGCAGGCTTCGCCCGAGTCCTCACAGGCACGGCCACGCTTGTCGACCTCGCGCCTGGTACGTACACCGTGAACGCCGATTCTGTTGTGCGCAACGGCTTGGCGTGGCGCCCCTCGTCAACATCGCAGCAGGTCACCGTATCCGCTTCGATCACGGCCGCGCCGGCCATTGTTGCGTACTCGGCAGTCAGTGGCACGCTGGTGGTATCACTGAGCGGGGTACCGAACGGGTCCAGTGGATTGGTTCGCGTTACAGGCCCGCATGGATTTGACCGGACCATCAACGAAACAACAGTTTTTTCGTCCACGGCCGCTGGTCCCTACACGATCACAGCGTCTTCGTTCGTGGTCGGTCCGCACACATACATCGCCGTGCCGGCCGAGGTCGGTCGCACCGTGGCTATTGGCGGCCGCGACTCGGCAGACATGCGGTATGCGGTCCAGGCCGGAAGTCTCCAGATAACGGTGACAGGTTTGCCGGGAAGTTCGAATGCGGCGTTAACCCTCAGCGGCCCACAAACCGTCGGCATCACCGGCAGCACCACGCTCGAAAACCTGGCCGCAGGCAGCTACACGCTCAGCGCAGCCGTCGTGAACGTCGCTGGCACCAATTACGCTCCCTCGCCCGGCAGCCAGAGCATCACGATCTCAACCGGTGCGCAGAGTACTGCAACCGTGACGTATGCGGCGGTGCTGGCGTCGGGACGCTTGCGAGTAACTGTCTCGGGCTTGCCCGTCGGCACAAACGCGGCGCTGACACTTTCCGGCCCGCAAACGGTCAACATCACGGGCAGCACAACGGTGGCCGGGTTGCCGGTTGGCGCGTACACCCTTACCGCTGCCAATGTCAGCGCGAACGGAACCACGTACGCACCCGTTCCCACCAGCCAGGGCGTCACGATTGCCAACAACGTTGAAAGCAGCGCCGGCGTAACGTACGCCGCCGTGGGTGCGACCGGCAGCCTTCAGGTAACCGTGACCGGACTCCCGGTTGGTACCAACGCGGCGCTCACCCTGACCGGACCGCAGACGGTGAACATCACCGGCAGCACCACGGTAACGGGTCTTGCGACCGGCAGCTACACCCTGACCGCCGCCAATGTGATCGGTGGCGCCACGACGTACACACCGTCGCCAACAACCCAAAACGTCACCATCACCGGCGGCGCACAAAGCACCGCGTCGGTTGCGTACACGCCAATGTCTTCGGTGATTGATCTGGTGCTCGATCAGGCGTATCTCACGCAGGCAACCCAACGCAATGATGGCAGCGTGGCAATGGTCGCCGGTCGCGACGCGCTGCTCCGCGTGTTTGCGCACGCCGATCGCGCCAATACGCTCACACCCACCGTACGCGCCCGCATCTACGACGGCGCCACCTTGTTGCAAACGCTTACGCTCACGGGCCCGGCGTCGGGCGTGCCCACCGACCTCGCGGAAGGAACCCTCTCATCAACGTGGAACGTCGTCGTTGGCGGTGTGAACGTCCGCACCGCTACACGGGTGTTGGTGGACCTCGATCCAACAAACGCCGTAACCGAAGCCGATGAGACCAACAATATCTGGCCTCGCAACGGCACACCACAAAGCCTGACCGTCAACACTGTTCCCGCGTTCAGCGTGCGTTTCGTGCCGGTCACGGTTGGCTCGCTTACCGGCAACGTCAGCGCGGGCAACATGAATTCGTTTCTCACGTCAACGAGACTCATGTGGCCCGTCCTCGACGTGAGTATGGATGTGCGCGCACCGTTCACCTCGAGCGCCGACACGTTGGTGTCGAATGATTCCAACGGCAAGTGGCTGACCGTGCTCAGCGAAATGAACACCTTGCGCAGCGTCGACGGCGCGCCATCAACGATGCACTACTACGGAGTGGTGAAGGTGGGGTACAACAGCGGTGTGGCCGGGTACGGGTATGTGCCTGGACGCGCCGCCATGGGATGGGACTATTTGCCCAGTGGCGACGGTGTCGCGGCGCATGAGTGGGGGCACAACTTCAATCGCCCGCACGCTCCGTGCGGCGGCGCGTCGGGAGCCGACCCGTTGTATCCCTACGCCGGCGGCGACATCGGCGTGATCGGATGGAACAGCACCACCAATGCGCTGGTCTCCACCACCACCAAAGACCTCATGGGCTACTGCAACCCGAAGTGGATCTCGGATTTCAATTGGTCCAGAGTGATGACGTACCGGCAATCGTCTGGATTCGAAACGACGGCGGGTGCGAGTACCGACGGACTGCTCGTCTGGGGCCGGGTCGTGAGCGGAAAGGTCATCCTCGAGCCGGCCTTTCGCGTGACCGCACCGCGTTCGGCTGCCGTTGCCCGTCCCACACACTACGTGGAAGCGCTCGACGCAAACGGCAACGTACTGTTGGACCTGCCGATATCGGCCGATAAGGTCGACCACGTCACCGATCATGACGAACGGCACTTCTCCGTCATCCTCCCGTGGAACGCCACGCTCGAACAGTCGCTCACGCGATTGCGCGTTCGCGATGTGCGCACGCCGCTGTTAACCGCGTCGCGGGTCAGCGCCAGCGCTGTCACGGCAAAGCTCTCACGCTCGGCACGCTCTGCGCAGCCGCTCGTCATGCCCGACCCCGCTGCCGTGCTCGACGCCGCATCGTCAGGCCGGACGCGGGTACGCTGGAACAGCGCGCAGTATCCGATGGCGATGGTCCGCGACGCCGCCACCGGTCAGGTGATGGGCTACGTGCGCCGATCGGGCGACTCGATCGTGAGCGGCGGCAGGAGGATTGAGGTGCAGTATTCTGACGGAGTGCGGTCGGTCCTTCGGTAACGGCTGAAACTGCCGAGCAACAAATAGGCGGTGTGGGACAGTGGGGTGTGCAAGGAAAGGGGTGAGGTTGGAGCGGTGAGGGTAGAGGGTTTGCTCTACCCTCACCGCTCACCCCTCCAACGCTCAACCCTTCACCTGCTCACCCCTCCAGCCCCGCTCCACCCTCACCCCTTTTGTTGCTCACCCCTCTGCCACCGCTCTACCCTCACCCCTTTCCTTGTTCGGCAGTTCCTCAGCGCTCGGTAGTTCCTCCGCAGTCCAGTATGTAGCTTTCAGAATCCGCGCCAAAGCTGCGCTCGATTCACGCTTCGCCCCCTCCGTTCCATGGCTGCTTTCGACGTCATCATCCTCGGCGGTGGCCCCGCCGGTTACGTCTGCGCGCTTCGCTGTGCGCAGCTCGGCCTCCAGACCGCAGTTATCGAGCGCGAAGCGCTTGGCGGCACCTGCGTACTGTGGGGTTGTATCCCGGCCAAGGCGCTGCTTGAGAGCGCCAACCTCGCCACGAAACTCGCGCATGCCGGCGAGCACGGCATCGCCATCGAAGGCATGACGCTCGATTTCGGTCGCGCCATGAAGCGCTCGCGTGCCATCAGCAGCCAGAATTCCAAGGGCGTCGAATTTCTGTTCAAGAAAAACAAGATCTCCTGGATCCGCGGTGACGGCGTCCTTGAGAAGGGCAAGAAGGTCACCGTATCCAACACCGACGGCAAGACGGAAACGCACGAGGCGAAAAAGGCCGTCGTAATCGCCACCGGCTCACGCGTTCGCGGACTTCCCCAGGCGGGACTCGAACTGGACAAATCCGTTGTGCTGTCCAGCGATGAAGTGCTCATCGCCGACAAGGCACCCAAGAGCATGGTGGTCGTTGGCGGTGGTGCCGTTGGGTGCGAATTCGCGGATGTCTTCAATGCGTTCGGCACGAAGGTCACCATCGTTGAGCTGTTGCCAACGATCCTGCCCATCGAGGATGCCGATTGCAGCGCCGAGCTCACGAAGGCGTTCAAGAAGCGAAAAATCGACATCCTCACCGGCGCGAAAATTACCAGCGTCAAAGTCACCAACGCGGGGGCGACGCTGGTCGTGAACGCGGGCGGCACCACACACACGCTGGACGTGGAGAAAGTTCTGGTCGCCACCGGTCGAGCCCCGAACGTCGAGAAAATCGGACTGGAGGGTTTGGGCATCGAAAAGAGCGATCGCGGTTTCGTCAGGATCAACGGAAAGTTCGAGACCAATGTCGCCGGCTACTACGCAATTGGTGATGTTGCTGGCAACCAGATGCTCGCCCACAAGGGGTCTCGCGAAGGGCATGTGCTGGCAGACATGCTGGGGGGACAGCAGGCACACCCGGTCAACTATGGAAACATTCCCAGTTGTACCTACTGTCATCCGGAGGTCGCGTCAGTCGGACTCACCGAGCAGCAATGCAAGGACCAAAAGCTCGACTACAAGATTGGCAAGTTCCCTTTCTCGGCGAATGGCCGGGCGCGCACGTCAGGCGAGACCGACGGTTTCGTCAAGATTATCCGCGGCGCCACGTACGGCGAAATCCTCGGCGCGCACATCATTGGTGCCCATGCCACCGAAATTATTCATGAACTGGTGGTGGCGCGCGAAAACGAGTTCACCGTTGAGGAAATCGATCTGGCACTGCACGCCCACCCCACGCTGTCCGAAGCGATCGGCGAAGCCGTGCTCGACTCGATGGGGAAAATGCTGCATGCATAGCGCCACGCCGTGAATGCCAACGCCTGAGCTGTTGGTTGTTCACAACCTCGGTCTCGTAAACTACGACGTCGCCTGGGAGTTGCAGAAAGAGATCGCTGCCAGCCGAATCAGCGGAGCGCTGGCGCACGATACGCTGTTGCTGGTCCAGCATCCGCCGGTCGTGACGCTGGGGCGCAGCGCCAAGCCCGCGCACTTGCTGACATCGCCAGAACTGCTCGCCGCGCGTGGAATCCAAGTGCGCGACGTCGATCGCGGCGGCGACGTCACCATCCATGAGCTTGGCCAGTTGGTGGCGTACCCCATTCTTGATCTCAAGCGGCACCGGCAGGATCTGCACTGGTATCTGCGACAGGTCGAGCAAGCCATCATTCACGCGCTCGACCTGATCGGTCTGAACGCAGGACGGCAACCCGGCCAAACCGGTGTTTGGCGCGAGGGCCGCAAGCTCGCGTCAATCGGTGTGCACGCGCGCGATTGGGTGACATGGCACGGCGTGGCACTGAATGTCGAGAACGATCTGCAAACATTCGATCACGTGGTTCCGTGCGGCATCAATCAGGTCACGATGACCACTGTGGCGAAGGAATGTGCAGTGGGCGGGACCGTATACCCCGGCTGGGACGCGGTGTGCGATGCCGTGGTTGACGGATTCGCATCGGTGTTCGAACTCACTGCTCACCCACAGCCAAATTCCCGCAGTGCGCACCGCGAAACACGGAGCGAAACACCGCGGGAATCGGAAAGCCTCTGACTGGCGTCTGACGCGATTACGGTATGGGAAGTGTCTTCTGCGCCTTGTAGATGGAATCCAATCGACTGCTGTCTCGCATGGGATCAGGGATCTTCATAGCGGCCGCAAAGGGGCCATAAAACTTCCAGCCCCAGCCCACCAGCGAGTCGGATTCGATGATCACCGGCGTTTCGCGCGCCCGGGTTATGACATCGTCAAGCGAGCCCGGCTCCTCGCGGTACCAGACCACTTCGATCTGTCGCGCCTGGGTGATAAAGACCTGACGTCGAAAGCCGTTTACCACGCGAAGCCCATCGTCTGGTCTCACCGCGACGATCGGCCCGGTGCCCATGGTACTCAGAATTGCATCGCGCTTGGCGGCCTTGGGGATGCTCTTCAGCTTACCGGCGCCAACGTCGCCTGAGCACGCGGCGAGCACGACAACGGTAGTTGTAATGCCAAGTTGCCGTAACCGGTGCCAGGAAATACCTACGGACGACTTCAACGAAAAAGTGTGCATGACTTGAGAGTTTGAGTGAGAACCGCAGGTGAAGAATAATCGGGTCGCGCGATGTATCGAAGCGCTTCGTAGCTACCCCACAGAAAAGCAAACGGCCCCACCCGAAGGTGGGGCCGCTGCTTATTCCCAGCGATTTTCGATAGCCTGCCTTACGGCAGTTCGAAGATCGCGGTAATCGTCCGCGGGCCGAAGCCAATCGGAATCGTGCAGGTCACCGCACCAGCAGTCGGGAACACCGGCGCACCAACCAGCGTGCAACCTGTGGGAGCCTGCTGCAGCGTGCTGCCGCCAGTCGGCGTGACCGTGAACGTCACCAAGGCACCGTTTGCAACGTTGCCCGAGTTGCGCGTCACGAAGTTGCCACTCGACGACTTGGTGAGCGTAATCGGACTGGCAACCGTGTTGGAGATGGTACCCGTGCCGTTGCCATAGATGCGCTGCGTCACAGTTGGGTTGGTTCCAGCGGCAACTGCGACTTCGGCCGGGCAGCCCACACCAAAGCTGCGCGTCACGATGCCGTCACCACTGATGTCTGCACCAACCGCACGATAGCAGCCACCGGTCGTACCACCCTGCGTCACCGCACCGATGTTATGGTCGGCGAACGTCATGGTGTAGGTCCAGAACCGCGTGCTGCCCTGGTCGAACAGCGACGGGTTGGCCGGTGCTCCGGCCGACGTCATCGTGGCGATATAGACCCAGTTGCCTGCGGCCGAATCCACGAGCGTCGTGGGAAGAGCGCCGCCACCAACAACACCTGTACCCGTGTGGTGAACGTCAGCTTCCCACTTGAACAGATTCACCGTCGGGAACGGCGGCTGTGTCACGACCGTACCCGTCGTGGCACGAACCTGCACCTGACTTCCGCTCTGGCTGAATACCGCCCAGGTAATCAGCAGATCAGCAGTCGCCGTGAGCGTGTTCAGATCCTTCACGTCCCACCGGCTTCCGTTCGACACGTTACCGGCGAAGAGCGGCTCGGTATAGCCGGCCTCAAATCCAGGGAACGTATTCGTGTGTCCGAGGTTGTTGAACGGCAGGTCAACCGCCGTGGTGTACGGTGCCGTGAAGAGTGCCGGAGTAGCACTCGGGCCACGATGCGAAGCACGCACGTCGTAGGCATACAGACCCACGAGGTTTGGCTTGAAACCCGCGAACGGGTTCGTTGCCAGCGTCCAGGCAATCGGAGCGTCGGTCGGATCGACCGGCTCGATGCCACGAATCGACGGGATCGGCATCAGCATGCCGGCGTTCGAAAGAGCAGCACCCGGACCAAACGGAGTCGAGAGCAGCGTCGTCGTGAACACATCCCACGGATTCTGGAAGTTCGCAAAGCCCTGCAGACCACCACGCTCGCGACGGAACTTCACGCGTGCGGCGTTCGATGACACGAGACTGCCGATCGAGCCGTCACCGGAGAAATCAAAGGCCGGGTAGCGGAGGAACAGATCGGCATCAAACGCCTCGAGGTCATCCGTTCCGGTCGGTCCGAACGACTGCGCAATGGCCGTTGCCGTGCCAGAAGCGCCCCACACCGAAGGAATCGTCACGCCCGTGATTTGCGGCGACGTACGATCAATCACGGCACGCTGACGCGTAGCGGGATTCGTCGCGAAGTTGGTCGTGTTCTGGGCGCGGTCAACCAGTGAGAGCTGATACTGGTAGTAACCCACCGGCACCAACGAGCTCGCGGTAAGCGAGAGCGCTGTGGTGTTGGCCAGAGGACCACGGCCATAGACGGTCACGGAGTCACGACGATATGTCGGGTCTTCGCTTTCCACCGGGTTACCGGTGCCGCCCAGGAAGTTCATCGTACGCGACGAGATGGTCGAAAGAACGGCCACGTTCGACGTAAGCGGCGTTGCGTTAGGCGCCCAACGGGTCACCGAGCGCGTGCCGTGGTTGGCAATGTTGAAGCCTGAACGCGTGTCGCGATACCGGACACCGAAGTTGAAGTCCGTCAGGTTCGCCGCAGGCGCCTGCGCTTGCGGAGTTGCTGCTGCCACACCGGCGGGCTGGAAGATCGAGTCACCAGTCGCCAGGTAGTGGTTGGGCATATCCGGGACGCCGGCCGCGCCGTCCCACGCCACCTGAACTTCCGGCGCGGTATTGTCGATGCCGAACACCGGCGACGCCGCTACGGCAGGTGTTGAACCGGCGGCCGCAGTAAACAGGTTACCGATCAAGCCACGGTTACCGAGACGATCGGTTTCCGTTGCCTGTGCCACGTACGCGTTGTTCGTGAAGTCACACGGGTGTTCGCGATTCGGCGGCATCACCGCTGCCGGAATCTGCGCCACCGTTGCCGTCAGGCCTCCAATATCGGAGAACGTCTGGCCACCGGCGCACGGGTTTGCCGACGCAGCACGGAAAATCGTGTTGCGCGTGGTCATGAGA
>JANOKE010000015.1:0-1931 GCA_031419135.1 Gemmatimonadaceae bacterium | reverse complement strand
GTCATTCCCTCGTGGTTGCTTGATCTCTCCGCCCAGGCGTTTGCCGGTGACCCGAAGTTGGCTGCATACGGTGGACGCGTGTCCGATTCCGGTGAAGGTCGCTGGGCCTTGGCGGCGGCCAACGACCTCGCCGTGCCCGTGCACGTTTTGTCGGCATCGCTGTTTGAGCGGTTTGGTTCGCGCGGTGAAGCGGACTTCCAAAACCGATTGTTGTCAGCGCTGCGACACCAGTTTGGCGGTCACACGGAGAAGCCGACTCCGTGAACGAGATCACTCAGGCTCCCCTGTTGAGTGGACGTCGCCACGGCGCGTCAACCGACAGCTCCGATGCGCTGGTGTTTTTCGGAATCACGGGCGATCTCGCGTTCAAAAAAATCTTTCCGGCGTTGCATCGGATGGCGAAACGGGGAGCACTGCACGTTCCCATCGTTGGCGTGGCCTCTTCGGCGATGACGTCGGAGCAGCTGGTCGAGCGCGCCAGGGACAGTGTCACGCAGCACGGCGGCGGTGTGGATGAAACGGCGTTCGCCGTACTTGCCAAGGCGTTGTCGTATGTGCAGGGCGACTATCGGGCCGCCGATACGTTCAACCGTCTGCGCACTGCGCTGGGCAATGCGCAGCGACCGTTGCACTACCTCGCCATTCCCCCGTCGCTGTTCGCGGCCGTGGTGGAAGGCCTCGCCGACGCCAGTTGTACCACCGGCGCCCGCGTGGTGCTGGAGAAGCCGTTTGGCCGCGATCTCGCGTCGGCGCAAGCGCTCAACGTTACCTTGCACTCACGATTTGACGAAGCGTCAATTTTTCGCATAGATCACTATCTGGGGAAGGAAGCAGTGCAAAATCTGCTGTACTTCCGTTTCGCCAATGCGTTTCTCGAGCCCACCTGGAACCGGAATTACGTGGAGAACGTCCAGATCACCATGGCCGAGTCGTTTGGAGTGGATGGTCGAGGCAAGTTCTATGAGGAGGCTGGTGTTATTCGCGACGTGATTCAGAATCACCTGTTGCAGGTGGTGGGTTTTCTGGCAATGGAACCACCCAGCAGTTCGTATAGTGAAGCCTTGCGCGATGAGCAGGCGAAGGTGTTGCGCAGTATTCGCCCGATGAGTACGCAAGGGCTGGTAGTTGGACAGGTCGATGGGTATCGCGCCGAGGTTGGTGTGGCGCCCGACTCGCGCGTGCCAACCTTTGCCGCGGTTGAACTGCAAATCGACTCGTGGCGTTGGGCCGGCGTGCCATTCTACATCAGGGCGGGCAAGTCACTCACGCGTACCGCGACCGAAGTGGTCGTGGAATACAAGGTACCACCGCAGGTGGTTTTTCGGGAACCGACGCCGTCCATGGGCAACTATGTACGCTTTCGTCTCGGACCTGAGGTGGTGATCGCCCTTGGTGCCCGCACGAAGAGTGCGGGTGAAGGCATGACCGGTGGGCTCACCGAACTTGCCGTTGTCCGTCAGCATGAAGCCGACGAGATGGATGCGTATGAGCGACTGCTTGGCGATGCCATGCACGGTGACGCGACACTGTTTGCCCGGCAGGACGTGGTTGAAGCCGCGTGGGGTATCGTCGAACCACTTCTCAACAGCCCGATCGTGCCCGACACGTATGCGCCGGGAACCTGGGGCCCCACTGCTGCCGACCGTCTGACCGACGTGGTGGGTGGCTGGAGTAATCCGCAATGAACGTCCTGGTAATCGATATTGGTGGCTCGCACGTGAAAATGCTTGCGACCGGTCAAACAGAACCGGTGCGCACCGAGTCGAGCTCCGAATTGACGCCGCAACTCATGGTGGACTCGGTGAAGGATGCCACAAGCCACTGGGAGTACGACGTGATTACGATGGGCGTTCCGGCGCCGGTTGTTCATGGTCGCGTGATGAGTGAACCACACAATCTGGCCGCTGGGTGGGTGGACTTCGATTTTGCGC
>JANOKE010000014.1:0-3518 GCA_031419135.1 Gemmatimonadaceae bacterium | reverse complement strand
ACGCAGCCACCTGCGCCAGCGGACGCACCTGCGTGAATGCTGACGGCCTCCGGTTCATCGATTTCGATGGCAACGGCACTACCGACTACTCCTTCACTGATCGCGATTTCAACGTCCGGTCGCTCATTGGCAACGCCGTGTTGCGTTGGGAGTACCGGCCCGGGTCCACGTTGTTCGTGGTCTGGCAGCGACAGCAAGAGGACGAGGCGATGCTCGGTCGCTTCGATTTTTCACGCGATGCACGTGCGCTGTTGGCTGCGTCGGCGAGGAATGTGTTCATGATCAAGGCGAGTTACTGGTTCGGGCTGTAGACACCGGGGTTCACGCGTTCGCACCGACAAGCAGGTTGCTGAACATACGGCAGCATGATGTCGAAGCGCGGTTTCGGGCATGGCTTTTGCTGATCTCCGTGCGGCGCTTTTCACCAATGGCCATCTACGGCGGCACGCCCCTGCCTAAGCGCGCAGTGGGGCGAATACGATGCCCGTGGTTCGCCGGATGGGCAGGGGGCGGCGTTTACGTCACTGGAATCGGGCGCGCCGGAGATTCATGTGCGTCGTTTCCCAACGGCCGACGCAGGCGGACGCTGGAAGGTGTCGACGGGCGGTGGGAAGCGCGCGCGGTGGTCGGCGGACGGCCGAACAATTCTGTACCAGAACGATGATCTCACGGCCATTCACGCCACGCGGGTCACGCCGGGATCGACGTTCGTGGTCGGTGCAACCGAGACCGTCATGCGCATTCCGGTGATGCACAATGCGTGGGACGTCGACCGCGCGACGGGCCGATCGTTGTTACCGAACCGGTGGTTGCGGCGGGGCGCGGATCGTAGCAATGCGGCATTGGCTGGCGCAGTTTCGCCACACCGCCTCGCAGAAGAAGTAGAGCAGACGACGTAAACCGTTGCGGCCAAAGCCTTAATATCGCGAAAACCAAATTGGTAATTCTATTGCCAATTTGTTGGTACTGCCGTATGCTTGACCGATGATCACGCGCGACGCGGCTTCCCGACTGGCGGAACTGGCCTCGTATTATCCGGTCGTCAGCGTCACCGGGCCTCGGCAGTCGGGCAAGACCACCATCTGCAGAGCCACGTTCCCGAAGCTGCCATACGTCAGCCTCGAGCCGCTCGACGTGCGCGAGTTCGCGACGGTCGACCCGCGTGGCTTCCTCGAGTCGTTGCGTGGCGGTGCCGTTATCGATGAAGTGCAGCGAGCGCCGGACTTGTTCAGCTACCTGCAGACTGAGATCGACGAACGCCCCGAACCCGGACGTTTTATTCTCACCGGATCGCAGAATCTCGCGTTGACTGCGGCCGTGACGCAGTCGCTCGCTGGTCGCACGGGCATGTTGGAGTTGTATCCGCCCAGCTGGTCTGAACTCAAACGCTTTTCTGCAGCGCCGACGGAGCTGTTCAACGTGCTGTGGACCGGTTCCTACCCACGCATTTTCGATCGTCAGATTCCACCGCACGAATGGCTCGCCGACTATGTCGCCACCTACGTGCAGCGCGATGTGCGGCAAGTGCTCAATGTGGGCGACCTCCGCGCATTCAGCAATTTCTTAAGCCTCTGCGCCGGAAGCACGTCGGGCGAGACCCACCTGTCGCGGCTTGGGGCCGACTGTGGCATTTCGCACAACACGGCGAAGGCATGGCTGTCGGTGCTCGAAGCGAGTTATCTGGTGTTCCAGTTGCCGGGGTGGCACCCGAACTTTCGCAAGCAGGTCGTGAAATCGGCCAAACTGCACTTTGTCGACTCGGGTGTCGTGTGTTACCTGTTGGGAATTCGCGAACCCGATCAACTGCGGACACATCCGCTGCGAGGCGCGGTGTTCGAGAGTTGGGTGGCGGCCGAGATCCTCAAGCAGGCGGCTCACCGTGGTGCGCCGGCGCACCTGTTTCACTATCGCGACGCGACCGGCCTGGAAGTCGACCTCGTGTCGGGCGCGCCCCGAGCGGTGATCCTTACGGAGTCGAAGTCCGGCGCCACTGTGGCAAGCGATTTCACGACGTCAGTCGATCGGCTCGCGCGCGGTCTGCGTGAGCGCGATGCCGAACTGATCGTGACCCCGCGTGTGATATACGGGGGGGCACTGCCACAGAAGCGCGGCGACACCGAGATCATTCCGTGGCACGCGATTGATCAATCCGAGTGGCATCACTCGTTGGCAATCGCATGAACCACGTGCTCTCGACGCTTACAGCCTCCCAGTCGGATCCCGCTATCGCGCCACCGCTACGAAATCGCCGACGGAACCCATGCGCTCTTGGAGTGCGCGGCGATGGCCTTGGCGACGAGATTCCACTCTGCCCTTGTCCAGTGCGCCGGCGACAGCGGGGCTACCTCTCGTACGACGAAAATCGACGCCGCCTAAACCGCGCATGAGAACCATGGCCGATGTTCGTCATTTGCGGAGCTGGCGTCGCCGGTGCCGCTGCCGCCTATCATGAGCGATTCCAAAATACGGCAGGCTTGGCCTGCTCAATGATTGTGCTTTTAGGCTACATGCAAGCTGGCGATTCTCTGCCGAAAGGAAACCATGGCACTTGAGAACGTACTACTTCCGCTTGGGAACGAAGAGGTACCCCTGAGTATTCGCGAATTTTTGGCGCAAGCCGAATCTGCGGATTCGGCGTGACTGCTGCCTTGGCCGCGATGTTGGGGTTCAAAGCGGTTGGAATTGAGATTGATCCGGACCTGTGCGAAGCATCGCGCAGGCTTGTCAATCAGTTCGACATTCCAGTTCAATTTGTCACTGGGAGCTTCATACCCGCAGGTGCGGACGTGTTAATTGCAGATGCTCGAGCCGAAATTGATGGTGACTTGACGTTGGTGCCTCAATCCGACAACGCCTGTGCGGGATTGGGACTGGACACAACCGTCTTCGACGTTGTCTTTGCCTACCCATGGCCACATGACCAAAAGTTGACGGCAACAATTTTTGACACGTTTGCGTCGGCGGACGCGCTCCTGTTGACCTACGAGGGGGCGGGCAAGGTTCAGCTTCGGCGCAAAGTATGAAAGAATAACTTCAGCGGTCTCGCCGGCTGCGCCACTCCTTACGCGCCGCCGACGAGCGCGATCATCACACCGCAAACGGGCGCGTAGGACGCGACCATCGCATCGGCGGTCACCAATTGCATCGGCTCACACAACGCTTGTGCAATCAACATGCGATCAATGGGATCGCGATGGAGCAACGGAACGTCAGCAACACGAAGTGCGGGCGCGGCTGCGACAGACAGTTCGCGCAGGCCGGCGTCCAGCGCCGCCGCCCTGATATCTGCCGCCCGCAGCGAGAGCGCGTGCACACCGCGCGATTCCTTGATGGCCAGCTCCCACCACGACGCGACGCTGACGTAGCACTCGGCGTCGTCAGCGCCAAGCACCGCTCGGTCGCGCTGCGTCAGGCGCGGACTGTCGCTGAGCATCCAGAGCACGACATGCGTATCCAGCAGCAGTCGCATCAACCAATGCCGCGATAGAACTCGTCGAGCAGGTCGTCCGGTAGCAGGG
>JANOKE010000013.1:0-9009 GCA_031419135.1 Gemmatimonadaceae bacterium | reverse complement strand
TCTACGGGAAAACCAGTTGACAAACGGATATTGCCACTCCATACTACTGGAACTTCCGTACTCAACCCGATATGGCCGATCCTATCCACTTCCCCCCACGCGAACTCGCCGTCATGAGCGTCCTCTGGAAGCTCGGCTCGGCAACCGTCACCCAGGTCAAGGATGAGCTCGATGAACCGCTGGCCTACACGACGGTCCTCTCCGCCCTGCAGACCCTCGAAGAGAAGGGCTACGTGCGTCACGAGGCCGAGGGGCGCGCTTACCGTTACTTCGCCGCGGTAGAGGCCGAGCACGCCGGCGGCAGCGCTCTCGCACGAATTCGCGATGCGATTTTTCAGGGATCGTCGGAGCGGCTGTTCGCGCAGTTGGTGAATGACCAAGGCTTGGGACGTGAGGAATTGGAACGCATGCGCACATTGCTGGCAGCGCGACTTCTCGCGGCCGGCGCGGAGGAGCGCTCATGAGCAGCTTTATCCTCTTCTCATCGCTCCTCGGCGGCGTGGTGGTGCTGGCCGCGCTCGCCGCGCACGATGCACAGCGCGCAGCCAATCGAGCAATGCGCTGGGTCTGGTTCGGCGCGATCTGCGTGATGACCGCCTTAAGCCTCGCCGCGCCGTTTCGTCGATTGGCGTCACCAATGCGCATTGCAATTCCTGGACAGCTGAACGGTGTGGGCGTGTCAGTGCCTCGCGATGCGCCAAGCGGGATTTTGGCGCAGTGGTCGCGCACGCGCGACGCGATTGTCATCCCGATCGAAGCCGCGCTTCAGATGGCGCAGTCGTCGGTGGCGCGCATCCCTGCCCCGGTGCAACGCGGCCTCGCGGTGTCTTGGCTGCTCGCAAGCTTGGTTACGCTGGGCGTATTCGGCGTCAGTTATCTCCGAATATATCGGCAGATGAAAACGTGGCCCTGTCGGCGAATCGAAAACGTTTTTGCGCGCATCGCGCCTGCGGCAGGACCGGCTGTTGTTGGCCTTGCTCCCTCGGAGATCATCCTTCCCAGGTGGCTGCTGGCCCGCCCCGCCCACGAACAACGTCTGGTCGTCGCGCATGAATCCGAACACGTGCGCGCCGGTGATCCGTGGTTGCTGGTGATTGCCTGTGGTGCGGTAGCCTGCATGCCATGGAATCCGGCGCTGTGGTTTGCGCTGGGCCGATTGCGACTGGCCGTTGAACTCGATTGCGATCGCCGCGTCTTGCGCCGAGGTGTTCCGAAGGCGGCCTACGGCTCGTTGCTCATTGAATTGTCGGCGCTGCGTTCCTCATTCCCGTCGGCCATGCCGGCATTCTCCTGCAACGGTTCGTATCTCGAACGGAGGTTGGTTGCCATGACGTCTCGTCCTTCGCGGTTTGTACATGCACACCGAATTGGCAGTGGACTGATCGCCGTCGTCGCACTTGTCACGGCGTGTGAATCGACGTTGCCAACCTCTGCGGAAGTGGAACGCATGGACGTCGCAGCCGCAGAGGCTCAGGCGAAGCGCATTGTACTCGTGGACAGCGGTCGCACTCGCTATGTCGTCGACGGAAAGACTGTCTCGGAAGTGGTGGCCAAGGGGATCCGCGCCAACCGAATTGCCGGAGTCCAGGTGGTCAAAGGGACAGGAAACGAATTGAGCGAGATTCGCATTGCCACGCAGGATACGACGTTCCCGATATCGAGGCTCGACAGCGTCCGCAGTGCAGACCCGCTGAAGCCTCGGGAAATGGCGAGTTTCGGTCTGTCGTCCAAGTCGCCCGCACGGAAGTTTGATGGCCTGCTGATGGTGGACGGGCGCATTGTTGACGCATCCGAACTCGAGCGAATCGATCCTTCGCGAATCGAGAGTATCGAGGTAGTGAAAGGGGCCGCAGCAGCGAGAGCCTTCACAGATCAGCGCGCCCTGAACGGCGTCATCATTGTGACCACGAAGGCCAAACCGTAACCGCTGTCGGGCACGCCGTTCCAACCCTCCAAACCGCGAACCGCCAACCCATTGCCTGACGCTGCTCGCCGACCAGTCTGGATGAACGCGAACACGAATCAGCCCAGCAACCTGCACTGCCTCTACCCATGGACAAGTCGTCGCTTCCCTCTCGTCACACCACTGTTGGCCCCGAACGCGCGCCTCACCGCTCGTTCTACTATGCGATGGGTCTCACCGAAGCCGAGATCCAGCAGCCACTGATTGGTGTGGTCTCCAGTTGGAACGAGGCTGCGCCGTGCAACATTTCGCTGCGACGACAAGCCGAGGTGGCCAAGCGCGGTGTGAAAGCGGCGGGTGGCACGCCGCGTGAGTTCACCACGATCACGGTAACCGACGGCATCGCGATGGGTCATGCGGGCATGAAGTCTTCGCTGGTCAGTCGCGAAATCATTGCCGATTCCATCGAACTCACTGTGCGTGGCCATTGCTACGACGGACTGGTTGGACTCGCCGGCTGCGACAAGTCGCTGCCCGGTATGATGATGGCCATGCTGCGACTCGACGTGCCGTCGGTGTTCCTGTACGGTGGCAGTATTTTGCCGGGTCGATTTCACGGTCGTGATGTAACGGTGCTGGATGTGTTCGAAGCGGTGGGTTCGTACGCGGCGGGGAAAACATCGCTCGAAGACCTGACGGCGCTCGAACGCGTGGCCTGTCCGGGCGCGGGATCGTGCGGCGGTCAGTACACGGCGAACAGCATGGCCTATGTCTCCGAGGCGATTGGGCTCGCCTTGCCGGGATCGGCCAGTCCGCCGGCGTCGTACGAAGATCGCGATGCGTACGCTGAAGCGGCGGGTCGTGCGGTCATGCGACTGCTGCACGAAGGTCCGCGTCCGCGACAGATTGTAACTCGCAAGGCGCTCGAGAACGCGGCAGCGGTGGTGGCGGCCACCGGCGGCTCCACCAACGCGGCGCTGCATTTGCCCGCGCTGGCCAACGAGATCGGGATTGCGTTCGATCTTTTTGATGTCGCCGAAGTGTTCGCGCGCACCCCGTTGATCGCGGATCTCAAGCCGGGTGGCCGGTATCTTGCGAAAGATGTCCATGACATTGGTGGCGTGTCCATCATCTTGAAGGCGTTGCTCAATGGTGGATACCTGCACCGCGATTGTCTCACCGTCACCGGCAAGACCATCGCGGAGGATCTTGCAGACATTGTGTTGCCCGCTGGACAGGATGTCGTGCGTGAGACCGCGAATCCGATTTCGCGTACGGGCGGTCTGGTGGGCTTGCGCGGCAACCTCGCACCCGATGGCGCTGTAGTGAAGGTGGCTGGCCTGACACATCGACAGTTCAGCGGGCCGGCCCGCGTGTTCGAGTCGGAAGAGGCGGCATTCGACGCGGTCATGCAGCGCGCGTATGTGGCGGGTGACGTTCTGGTAATTCGCTACGAGGGTCCCGCAGGTGGGCCGGGGATGCGCGAAATGCTGTCCACCACATCGGCCATTTACGGCCAGGGAATGGGCGAACTGGTGGCGCTCATCACTGATGGACGGTTCTCTGGCGCAACACGGGGCTTGTGCATTGGGCACCTGTCTCCCGAAGCGTCGGTGGGTGGTCCCATCGCGTTGCTGCGTGATGGTGACATCATCGATATCGATGCCGATGCCGCCACACTGTCGGTGCGACTCACCGACGAGGAACTCGCCGCGCGCCGCGCGCAGTGGTCGCCACGTCAGCACAACTACCAGTCAGGGGCCATCTGGCGCTACGCGCAGACCGTGGGTTCGGCGCGCTATGGTGCGGTGGTGCACCCCGGGGCGGGTGCAGAAACGCATGTCTTTGCCGATGCGTGAACGGTGACGCCCGGCAGGCGTGGGCGTGCGACGGGCTGACGGATTTTCGAGATCACGCAGACGGGTGCCGCACCACGAAGCCGTGTAAACATCTACTGCTGTCGGTGGGGAAATGGATGCCGCGCGCCGGACGTCCGTGCATTATTCCCGGATGGCCGAAACACCCATCCGCACCACCGGAACCCTATGGCCCCGATGGTCGCTGCTGATATCCCTGCTCGGCCTCGCGTTGCTGGCCGGCAGCGTCGTCGAATCACGTCGTGTCTCCCAGACGGCCGTGACGCCAGGGCGTCGCCAACTGTTTCTGGCCGTCGATGGCGTGGGGTGGGAAGCGTTTTCGTATGCACAGTCTCAGGGACTGTTCAAGCGCTTTCGGCATGCGGGCCGCCTGATTGCGCCGTACCCATCGATGAGCCATCCGTCGTGGACCGACATCATCGGCACGCAGCGCGCCTACGGAGAGCGTGGACGCCTGTCCACGGTGGAAGCGCGATGGTTTGACCTGGACGCGATGCGCGTCTTCGATGATCCGCGTCAAGTCATCGCGCGACAGGCCAATCCGTACAACTACATGCGCGCGTTTGACACATTCTTCGACCCGCTCATTGAACCACTGATGTACTTCCCGGGTCGTCGGCTGTTCAATCGTGAGCTTGAGGAAACCGAACGAGCCATTCTGGATGGATTCTCCGGCCATCGATACAACGCGTACTTCAGCGGTACCGACGCGATGGCGCATACGCACAAGGACGATCTGCACGACTTTCTGGGGCAACTCGATGCGATGATCGAACGCGTTATTGCAGCGCTCGACGCGCGCGGCGATTCCGTGGACGTGTGGATGGTCTCAGACCATGGGAATGCCGGCGCATTCCCCGAAGGGACTGCCGAGTCGTATCTCACGCCGGTTTCAATGAATTCTGCGATTCGGCGTGCCGGTTTGCTGCGCCGAGATACGGGTACGGTACGCGATTCCAACGAGGTGGCCGTGGTCACCATCGCACTCGCGTCCATGGTTAATGTGTATTTCCCGGACCTGTCCAGGCGTCGTCGATTCGCCGATGAAGTGCTGAAGGAGCGTGGCGTCACGTTGGTGACATGGATGGAGGTCTCGGAAACGCAGCGCACGATTGTCGTTCGCTCAGCAACTACCGGTGAGGCAACGGTGCGTTGGCGCACGGCGCCCAACGGTGGGCCCTGGGAGTACGCCTACACCTCGGTGAGCGGCAATCCGCTGTCGCTGCCGGATTCGCTGCAGTCGCGCGACAACGCCCTCCGCTGGATTCCCGATGCGGTAGCGAGGCAGGTGACCATCGATGGCCCGTGGCCCGACGCGTTGCACCGTCTGGTCTCAAGTGCGGAGAAGCAGGTCGAAAACGCACCCGATCTCATTGTCAATCTGGCCGATGCGTATGCCCATGACGGCGATTTCGGACGCGTCGTGCGCATGGTGCGCACCCATGGATCGATGTCCGCCCGGGCTACGCTCGGGATCGTGGCCAGCACAGCGCGTCCGGTGCCGCACGATGTTCGCGCCGATGAAGTGACCGCACTCATGGGTGTGAACCCGCGTGATCTGCTCCGTCAGGCGAATTGGCTGCATCCAACCAATCCAGACTCGACCACCCGTGTCCTCGCACGGGCGCCACTCCAATTGGCAACCGGTCACGCCGATCGCTCGGTAGATGCCGACTTTCTGCGTCGCGCGCGTCCCGTGGTGCAGTCTATCGGATACTTCGACTGGACGCGCTTGCGCGGATTGCACACCCTGCTGCCTTCGACGTCGGATCGCGCTGCGGGCGTCGTGCCCACGGGAGTTGATGTGACGGACTTCCAGAAGCGACTGTCGAAGGTTGACGTGTTGCGCGGACTCGCACGCGGCGTAGACACGCTCCTTGCGCTCGCCGACTCGCTTGATCCCGCCAGGCTCGATGAGAGGCTGCGCGTTGCCGCAGAACGGATGCGGGGGATTCCCGAATTGATGCCCTTGGCCGGACTCTATGACGACTGGAACCGTCGTCGTGATCAAGGCGCTGAAGCGCTCCAGGCGGGCGGCGGCGCCGGTGTTCGCGCCGCCGCCATGCTGACATGGACGATCCCGTTTTTCCTGCAGGCGGCGCTTGATCTGCCCGAGACAGACAGCGTTGTCGACTCGCGCGATCGGGCCTTTGCATTCGCATGGCGACACGGTCAGCGCGCTCGAGTCCGT
Source organism: Gemmatimonadaceae bacterium (assembly GCA_031419135.1). Taxonomy (GTDB): domain Bacteria; phylum Gemmatimonadota; class Gemmatimonadetes; order Gemmatimonadales; family Gemmatimonadaceae; genus Gemmatimonas. Next base: position 3,038 of record JANOKE010000013.1, on the reverse strand, counting down.
GCCGAACCCACGCGTGTGTTGGGTCGCTCGCAGTTAGCGGCAAACTTGTTCGCGCAGGTGTTCGCCGAGCGACGGTTGTGGCAACGTGTGGAACCGGCGGTGATTCCGCTGCTGTATGATCCGGATCTCTCGAACGTGACCGTGGTGTTGGTGCCGGGCATCTACGGCGAGTTGTTCGACGGCGAGCTGTGGCAACGCGGCCTTCGCGCCGTGCGCGAACGGCTTGGCGTGCGCACCCTGTCGGTGCGTGTCGATGGGCGCTGCAGTTCCGCGATCAACGCCACCACGCTGTTGCGTGGATTGCGCGACGATACCCGTCGGCGACTCGAGCGGGGGTACGCGAAACCCAGGTACCTGCTGGTGGGATACTCCAAGGGCGGGATCGATGCCACTGAAGCGTTGCTGGCCGACTCCGCATTCGCACATGCGCAGGTTGCCGCGCTGGTAACCGTCGCGACTCCGCATTTGGGCACGCCGGTTGCCGAACGCGCGGAATTGCCGACGGCGCTGTTGCGCTGGGCCTCACGCGACACGATCCCTACGGCGTGTACCTCCAACGGCTCGGCCCCATCGCTGTTCCCCGCCACCCGTCGCGCATTCTGGTCCGCGTTCGGCGAACGTATTGGCGAGCGCACGCGGCTCTTTTCCATCGCCTTCACCAGTGATGTGCACGATGCGCATCCGTGGATGCAACTCACCAAGCAGATCGGGCAGTTCACGGAACCGAACGATGGAGTGGTAGCGTTGAGCGCGTCCCGTTTTCCGGCCGACGTGCCATCGGTAAACCTGGGCGTGGTCGTGGGCGATCATATCGCCGGCATTGCTGCATCGGCATTTCCGCAGGACGCGTTTCTCGAGTCCATCGTGATCACCTTGGGTGAGTTGGGGGCACTGGATCCGCAGCAAGACGCGGCGTGGTCGACAGCCCGCCGGGATTGGCGCACCGGTTCGGGGCGACACCTCGCTGCCGCCACCTTGGTGCCGCCATTCGAAAAATCACTGCGGCCCCGCGCACCGTTACCGGGTGGATCGGCGGGATGGACTCCCCAAGCCACCTTTCGATTGCTCGAATCCAGCAGCCAGCGCGATCGCGGCATTCGCCCCATGACGCTACAGGCGCAGCCCGATGGACTGGTGCTGCGTTGCGACCAACGCACGCTCGGCGAGTTTCGCCGCGAGTACGAGTTCATTTACGACGCGGGCAACGGCGGCCGCGAAGGGGATCTGCTGGACGGGTTTTCGATTGTCGCCGACAAGGGTACGCGTACTGGTCGGGCGTGTCACCTGGCGACGCAGCAGAGTGCGATCAAAATGACCACGGTCAGCGTGCGCTTCCGACCTGCAGACTACCCGTCGCTGCTGATGCGACTGCGAGTGCCGGTAAATGTGCGCGGGGTGGACCCGAGCGTGCGGCGTCGCGGCGCCAGCGACGCGGCGTTCAAGCTGTGGTTCGTGGTGGTGGACACGCGGACCGGTGTCTCAAATGCCACCAGGCTGTTCGGCTACACCTGGAACGCCACCAACAAGGACGGCGTCAGGCCGCAGGACGGCGCGTTTCTCGAAGCCGTATCATCTCGACGTTCGCTGGTGGTGACCACGCTGCCCGAAGCGTGGCTGGTGGTCATCGGCGCCGAGCAGGCCGGCAACGCGTGGCAACAGATTTCGCGCGATCTGGCAAGCGATTTGCACCGGGCGTATCCGCAGGTGCCCGTTGACGCGTTCGAGGTGGTCGGGGTGACGATTCAGTCTGACAGCGACGAGTCGAAGGGCAAGACGGAAGTCTTCCTGGATGAGATCGCGTTTCGTTCGCGCCTCAAAGCGACGATGCCCTCGCCGTAGCGGCGTCGTGAGCATCCTGCGCATGTGTCGACTGCGTGGTAGTTTCCGGGTATGGTGGAACTTGCGGACCTGCCTTCCCGTCTCGATCTGACTGACACGTGGGTTGGCTTTGCCGCCCTCGGCGTATTCCTGCTCGCGTACGTCCTCGTGATCTGCGAGGAGTATCTGCAAATGCGCAAGTCCAAGCCAGTGATCGTCGCGGCCGGCATTATCTGGGCGCTCATTGGTTGGCGTTACGCTGCAGCCTCCGCGGCGGCAACCGATCCGCAAGCGCAACTCGCGCTGCGCCATTTCGCCGAAGAGATGGTGCGTCACAATCTGCTTGAATTCGGCGAACTGTTTCTGTTTCTGTTGGCCGCGATGACCTACGTCAACACCATGGAGGAGCGCGGCGTGTTTGACGCGCTTCGCGGATGGCTGGTGTCGCGCAGATTCAGCCTGCGCCAGGTGTACTGGATCACCGGGGTGCTGGCATTTTTCATTTCGGCGTTGGCTGACAATCTCACGACGGCCCTGCTGGTGGGTGCCGTCGTGATGAGTGTGGGCGCGGGCAATCCGCGTTTTCTGGTGGTGTCGCTTATCAACATCGTGGTCGCGGCCAACGCCGGTGGCGCGTTCTCGCCCTTCGGTGATGTCACGACGCTGATGGTCTGGCAGAAGGGATTGATCCCGTTTTCCGGGTTTTTCGTGTTGTTCGTGCCGGCGCTGGTGAATTGGTTCGTCCCGGCCCTCCTTATGAGCGTGTCGGTGGGCAGTGGCCGCCCGGCGCCGCTCACGGAGATCGTTCGTCTGCGGCCCGGTGCATTCGTCGTGGTGGGGCTGTTCATCGGGACCCTCGCGGCCACGGTGAGCGTTCACCAGTTCCTGTACCTGCCGCCCGTGATTGGCATGATGACCGGGCTCGGCGTGCTGAAACTGTACGGTTTTCGCCTCAAGCGCGCGGCCCTTCGGGAGTCGGCACTACGTATGCAACGTCACAGCATCGAGTCGGGCAATCCGTTCGAAGTGGTGTCGCATGCCGGCGCCGAGCACGAACCGTTCGACATTTTCAAGCGACTCGAAAAGGCGGAGTGGGACACGCTCATGTTTTTCTACGGCGTGATTCTGTGTGTCGGTGGACTGGGCGCCATCGGCTATTTGGAATGGCTGTCCGGATTGGCCTATGGCGACCTCGGCGCGTCGCGCGCCAACATCGCGGT
>JANOKE010000012.1:0-2335 GCA_031419135.1 Gemmatimonadaceae bacterium | reverse complement strand
CTGTTGCAGTGAACCCGGCCCCGGAACCCCGAAAGGCGCCGTCGGCATTGTGCGGCCGACCAATGTCCGGATCAGGCCGAAACTATCGCGTTGAATGACGACACCGCTGCGTTCACCGTCGTTCAACCGGGGAGACCATTGTATGATCTCAGGAAGCCCACACCGACTCGCCGCGCCTGAAAACTGGAGCCCGGCCTACCTCGTCCCGATGTGCAGCTTGGCCGTGCTGGCGGCGTGCGGAGGCGAGGCCTCGCCGACCGCCGAACCGCCGACGTGCGCGGCACCGCGCCGTCAATCAGCGCGTTCACTGCTGCCCCCTCCAGCCTCGTCACCGGGCAGACAGCGACATTGAACTGGACAGTGAGCGGGGCAACGCAGCTCACCGTCACACCGTCCGTGGGCGCTCTGGGCAGCACCAGCGTGGTAGTCACGCCGACCGCGACGAGCACCTATCAGCTGACGGCGACCAACTGCGCCGGCAGCAGTACCGCGCAGACGACCGTCACGGTCACGCCTGCCGCGTTGTACGTGTCCCCCGACCGGTTCACCCCCGCGACGCCGATCGACGGCATCAACATTGCGGCGCGGTACGGCGCTGGTGCGAATACTTACACACGCACCACCCCCATTCTCGTGCGCTATCCGCAGGGCGCACCGGGACGGCGACCGCTGATTCTCTGGTCGCATGGCGGCGGCCTGCTCGCGGACGGCAAGTACCACAATCCCGAATGGGGCAACCTGTTCGTGAACGCCGGATACATCGTGGTGCACATGAGTCACGTGCGGCGCACACTTCCCGAATTACAAGCCCTGTACACCGAGTTCGGCCTCGCACCACCGACCGATACCGTCGCCGGAGGGGTGTTTGAGTTCCAGGCCAATGTCGATCGCCCTCGCGACGCGATCTCCGTGTTAAAGTAATCAGTTCGTCGCGCACCGAGCACGGCGGTGAACCGTTCTCGACTGGTCGCGATCCGGCGGTCGGTGATGGACCCGTCGTCGGCCTTGATGGACAACTGGCTCTCGCGCTTGTGCAGATCTACGCCTATGATCTCCATGGTGGCTGGCCTCCCGGTATGCGCCCTGTCCGCAGACGGTGAGCGCGTGGATAGTGGTGGAGCAGCAGGTACCACCACGTTACCGTGGAGGACCAGCCGCCGCTTCATACCAACTATCCGGACACGCGGTCGGAGCGGGTTTGAAGTGGGTTAGTCGCTGGCCGCGTGCTGGTCAGCTTTTACGTTCATCGGCGGAGGGAATTCTCATGCCAACACAAGTAGTACATTACTATACGATTAAGCTCATGAATTCAGGGATCGCTCAAGTGTACGAGGCTCGCAATGTCCGGTCGAACGGACTGCCGCTGATAAATCTCAATATGATGCATAGTCAAGGACGGCTCGAGTTTGTCGCCGTACCGGCGCGCTCCCACCACTTCCAAGGCATCGTCGATCGGATCTCACAGGGGACGAGAACGATTTCGCAAATACCGGCGGTCTCCTCCTACACTCAGGCGTTCTTAGGCGGCCTAAAACAATTGGTTGGTTTGACTGTTACGATGGTGCTCACCAATCCGCAAATGCCAAGCCAAAACCAAGTGGTTTCAGGCCGCATAACGGCGGTCGTCCCGGATCCTTCGGGTGATGATGGTCCAAAAGAGACGGTTACGTTCGTATACGGGAGCTTTTGATTTTAACGTATTAGAGGTTTTGCGTCGCGAAGCCGACGCCAAACTTCCGTTGAACTGAACCGCGGCGGTCCGGCTATGGAGTTTGCAGCGCGCGCGAGCTCGTCGCCATGGGGCGTGGCGGCGCAAGCTGGCGTTTGGCGCGCGGGGTCGACGTGTGTTTCGGCCGATGCGGGGGGTCGTGCCGCGCCCGCGCGACCGATGTGAGGCGCACGAAACGACGTGCGTGCACGATGCGTCGGCGCATCAGGGGCAGCGGTGCGCGGGAGGCAGCCGTGGGTTGGCACAGGTCTTCGTGGATCACGGGGGTTGCGCCAACACGATGACGTCGCGTATGCGGACGAGTCGCCGCGTGCGGTAGATGTGCCCGCGCCCACACTGGGCGCACACCGGCGCAGGCGGCACCGCGCCGGTTTTGATCTGTCCGGCTTGCGTGGCGACGGTGCCGGCGGTGGGGCCGTCCGACTTGTCGGAGCGGTACGTGACGGCTTTCGCGGTCCGGTCATACGTCAACCGCTCCAGCGCGACCGGATTGCGCGCGCAATACCGCGCGAGGCGAGTGGCGAAGGTGCGATCGTCCTCCGACACCCAGACGGCGGTATGCACATGGAACCCCGAGTGCGGCCACGTGAGCATCCCGGCCGCTTG
>JANOKE010000011.1:0-1357 GCA_031419135.1 Gemmatimonadaceae bacterium | reverse complement strand
TGGCTGCATCGCATAGTGGCAAACGCCGCGCTGGATATCGCGCGGCGCCGGAAGGTGCGTGATGCAGACGAGTTGCCGGAAACGCTGTCGTCGCCGCATCGCGATCCTGCGGAAGCCGACGAACTGCGTTCACGGCTGGCGAGCGCATTGGGCACGTTGGGCGAACGACAGCGGGCAGTGATCGTGCTGCACGATGTGGAGGGCTACAAACATGCGGAGATCGGAGCGATCCTCGGAATTCCCGAGGGCACCGCACGATCAGACCTGCACCACGCCCGGGCGCACTTGCGGCGCCTGTTGGGCAACCTGCGGAGTGCGGAATGAAGGACTTCAAGCGGATCGACAACGAGCGGAGCGCGGGAGCAGATCCCGACGTGACGGCGCTGTTGCGCGCCGCCTACGCGGCCCCTCGGGACGAGGGTTACTGGCAGGGTCTTGAACAGCGCGTATTGTCCCGACTGAACGAGTCCCCGGTTGTCGCCTGGTGGTCGGTACTCTCCGAGTGGCGTACGGCTGGCGCGGTCGCGGCCACCATTGCGCTGCTGCTCGCCGGTGGCACCGTCGTGCGTGAAGTCACCCTCGAGCGCTCGGCGCGTGAAACGGTTGCCCGCGCGGCAATCGATTCGGGCGTGCCGGTGGACGAGGCGACATTCTCATTCGGTGCGCGAACCCGCCTGCCGGCTGACGCGCCTGAGCGGTATCTCGATCCGTTCGACTACTAGCCGCCACTGAGCTTCCCGTGTCCACTACTCCTCGTCCCAAATCGCTCGCGCTGATGTTTCTGCTCGGGGCATTTCTCACCGGCGGTGCCGTCGGCTTTGCCGCCGATCGCGCTGTCACCGGCTCGCGTCCGGCCCGCCAATACAACGAACGCTCAATGGGTGACGAGCTCGCCGTACAACTGAACCTTTCGGCCGACCAGCGCCGGGTCATCGACTCGGTGTTCGACTGGCGTCGGACGCGAAACCGGGAAATCATGCAGCCATATCGTCCGATTCTTGATTCTGTAGGTGATGTAACCCGACCGATGCTCGACTCGGTACGTGACAGCGGCCGCGTACTCATGAGGCGCGTCCTCGACACCGCGCAACAAGCGAAGTTCACGGCGCTCATAGAGCGCAATCGGCGCACGGCCGACAGCATGACCAAAGCGCGTGCGGGGAGCCGATGACCCGCCGCTGCGTGATCTCTCCCGCAGTGCTGATGGCCGGGGCGGTCCTGATGGCCGCCCCGTTTGGCGCACGGGCTCAAGGCGTTGCTGACGAAGCACGACCAATCTCGCTGCACGACGCCATCACTGAAGCGCAGCGCAATGCGCCGGCGATTGTGCAGGCGCGCGGGCTGCAGCGCAATGCCG
>JANOKE010000010.1:0-1294 GCA_031419135.1 Gemmatimonadaceae bacterium | reverse complement strand
CAGCCGGGCAACCGGTTTGTGGGAGCAATGCCTTGACGTCCTCGCGACGGGGCGACCTGTCGCGATGTCCGTGCCGGCACCGGTGCCAGGCATGGCGGGGCGCTGGGTGCAACGTCAGATCGTGCCGTTGGACGATGGCGTGGCTATTTCGTCTCGCGACGTGACCGCGCTGCGGCACGAACGTGAGGCGCTGGAATCGAGCGAAATCCGTCACCGACAACTGTTCGAAGCGAGTGCGGCGATCCAGCTGATCGCCAGTGCCACGACCGGCGCACTGATCGATGTCAATCCGGCGGCGGAGTTGTTCTACGGTTGGGGGCGTGAAAGTATGTGCGCCATGCGAATTGCCGATTTTGACGACGGAGCCCTCCTCGCCCAGATGGTCCGGGATCGTGCGGTCGGCGCGCAGACGCGACCCGTCGTGTGCACGCATCGCATCGCAAATGGACAGAAGCGCGATGTCGAGGTCGCCGAGAGCCCAATGATCGTCGATGGCGTGGAAGCGCTACACCTGATCGTGCACGACGTCACCGAGCGCGTTCAGGCGGAACGGCAACTACGCGAGTCCGAGACGCGATTCCGCACGGTCATCAACGAGCTGAGCGAAGGGGTCGTGGTGCTCGATGTCACGGGCGCCGTTCGCGTGTTCTACAGGGAAGCGGAGCGACTTCTCGGTCCCTCGGCCGAGCAGCTACAGGACCTGCAGCCAACGGAGCATGATTGGCACGCCGTGCGCGAAGACGGAGCGCCGTGGCCCACGATCGATCATCCGGCGATGCGCGCGCTCCGCACCGGTCGCCGACAACCGCGGGCACTCATGGGTATTCGCCGGGGGAACCTCGAACACGCATGGTTGCAGGTAACCGCCGATCCACTCATTCTCCCGGGCGAACCGCTGCCCTTCGCATCGGTGGCGGTATTTTCAGATGTCACGGAGCAACGGCACACCGACGCCCGCCTTCGCGAGGCGCAGAAGCTGGACGCCGTTGGACAGCTCGCGGGTGGTATCGCGCACGACTTCAACAACCTGCTGACGGTTATTCGAGGGGCATCCGGATTTCTCGCCGACGCACTGGGAGAAGGCTCGCCCGCGCTCGCGGACGTGCACGCCATCGACCGTGCGACGGAACGTGCCCAGGTCCTGACAAGCCGGCTTCTGGCCGTGGGGCGGCGCCAGATGCTTCGCGTGGAAACCGTGGATTTGAGCACTCTTGTGCAGGATCAATTGGAGACGATCCGCAACAGCGTGCCGCCGAACATTCGCCTGGAATCGGTTTTCGATGCGGAGCGCGTG
>JANOKE010000009.1:0-1031 GCA_031419135.1 Gemmatimonadaceae bacterium | reverse complement strand
CAACACCGAGGTTGTCGGCGGCCTGTCGTGCCTTTCCGTACTCGCGCGAAGCGATCGCCGTCACCACACCCGACTGACTTCGCTGAATGGCGGGTATCACCGTGCGTACCGCGATGTTCGCCACGCCCAGGACACCCCAGCGGAGTGGAACCAGCATCGATCGTCTAGTCTCTCGCTCGCGACGCGGCGTAGGCCGAAACGCTGATGAGCTCGTCGACACTCATCGTGGCCACAGCGTTGCGCATCAGTGCGCTCCACTCACCCTTGCGCGCGCCGCTCTGCATGTCGAACAACTGACGCACCATGTAGCTTGGCGACCGTCCGGCGATTCCCGGAACGGGGCCGAGTCCTTCGAGTGTGGCACCGTGACAGAGCGTGCATTGACCGCGCGTGGCGATTGCCTCGCCCTTCGTGATGCTGCCTGGCGGCACATAGGCAACAAACCCCGATCGCGGATTGCGCAGCACTTCCGATTGCTCCGTGTTTTCCGGCACTTCGATGATGCGCTGCCCAATGGGTTCGGTGCCGGCGTCAGCACCCTCGAGCGGTATGAAGAGACCGGCGGCGATTCGGGTCTTCGGCACCTGCGCGCGCTCCACGACGCGAATCCATGGTGTCCACTTGATCGCTCCGAAGTATTCGGCCGTCGCCTTGATTTCTTCGTCGGTCATTGCCTTGGCAAACGCGATCATGCGGTTGGTGTTCGTCTTGCGCGCATCGTTGCTCTTGCGCGTGTCGTTTTTGAAATCGCGCATGGTCTGGATGAAGTACGACACCGGCAGCCCGGAAACACTCGCGTTTTCCGGACGTCCCTTGCCGTTGGGGTAGTGACAGAGACTGCAAGCGAGGATCATTGCCTCGCGTCGTCCGCGCGCGACGATCGGTGGCATTGGCGGATGATCGCCTGGGAACCAGTCCGCCGGGCCGTAGGTGTCGCGAATCTGCGACGCTGTGTACGCCTGCGTGCTCCCGGCAACCGTGCGCTGCACCGTGTCTGGTGGTGGTGCCGCGCCGCCACGGCCACCGCCGGG
>JANOKE010000008.1:0-3329 GCA_031419135.1 Gemmatimonadaceae bacterium | reverse complement strand
GGCAACGGTTTCGAGCCCGTTGGCGATCGCCGCGATACTGCGCCTGGCAGCGAGCAGCTGCCACGCAATGGCGATGAGGTATCCGGCCAGCGCTACAACAACGAGCGCCACAGTGATGAGTGTCAGCGTCAAGAGCATGGTGTCGTCCTCAGCGCGTACGCGAAGTAAGAACCGTGGCCGCGGTATCAAGCTTCGCGGAGATTTCGCCGGCGACACCCACCATCGCGACACCCACCGCAATCGTGTTGTCCAGCGCCGGAATGTGCTTGGTGTTGCCGGCAATGCCGGCCGCTGCAGCCAGCGCGTCGTCCGCATACCGTCGAATGGATCGCGACGCGATAAACGTGCGATGCAACAGGTTCACCGAGAGTGGCACGAACACCACCAGCGTCACAATGAGTCCCACCCACCAAATCGTGAACACTGCGGATGGCATGGTCGTGTCGTTCACGTGACCTCCTGTCGCGATACGGCAGCGATCACGCCACCGAGGTTGCCGTTCACGGCAATCAGGCCGTCGCGAACGCTGGTGAGCGTGGTATTCAACTGCGTGACCTGAGGCGCGATCATGCCGGTTTCCACTTCGATCGCGCGCACACCCATGCGAATCTTGGATAGATAGCTGGCCTTCACGCCGTATCCTTTGTCTTCGCCACCAATCCGTTCGAGCTGTCCGGAAATTGCGACGAGAAACAACGCCAACGCAATGAACAACGCCGAGGCGGCAATCACCGACAACAGCGTCAGCACCGTGAATGTATTCATCGCTGCCACCTCGGTCCGACCACGCACGCCGGGCAGCCGGGGCATCCCTCGGCGTGCTCCTTGATGGCACCGGTCGCACCAAGCACCCCAACGTCTGATTCCAGGATTTTCGCAGCGGCGGCGTTGGTGGTGGCAAGCTGCGACAGCTGAATGGTGTTGTTGGCGATACGCTGTCCGACATTCCAGATGACCGCGACGCCGCCCCGGATATCGTGGGCCGTGCGCAGAATCAGCGTCAGCAGCGTGGCAACTACAAGCAGGACAACAACGAACACGACCAGCGAAATTGTCCAAAGGGTTTGAACCGCATCTGCAGATGGTGTTTGCATGTGAATGTGCTAAGCCTCGCGGTTAGTGTGCGCCAGCATGGGATTCGAGCGCTCCGGCAAGCGCACCGCCGTTCTGCTCGATATGCTGCACCGTTGCCAGCATCGTCGTGGCCACTTCGTTCGTGGTTTGCAGCGCCCAGATGGGACTGGTATTTTCGCGGATGCGTTCGGCCGCGCTGAGCGCGCGCAACGCTTCCACGTAAATGCCGCGTGCCGTGCGCCAGATCACGATCAGCAGCGTCGCGGCAACGAGGATGATGACCGTCGCCACCACCATCCACAGTCGCCACGCGCTCCACAGCTCAGCGTCGCTCATTTCCCCTCCGAAACACTGGTATCGGTGTAATCGCTGGGCCGTCCGGGCCGCGTGGCCCCCCAGAGCCACGCTTCTTCGCCCGCGCGTCGGCCGGGTTTACGTGAGCCCCAGTGCTGCCACTTCTGGTAGAAGAGTTCCATCACCTTGAGCCCAGGCGTGGCACCGGGAACATGCGCCCACCCACTGGGCACGTCGTTGTTCACATCCCACCGATGCTCGCGGTTGGCATGTCGGTTGCTCAGTCGGCGAAGTCGCCGAATCACCCCACCCACCGCATGGGACATGGTTGTGGACACTATGCCGCCCGGTGGAGCCTTGTAAAACGGCGAGAACTTGTCAGGAAATCCGGGCATCGTGCAGGCAATGCACACACCGCCCGCTTCCATGCAGCCGCCCATGTGGTTGATGGCACCGCGCTTGACGATGTTGCAGTTCACCACCGGACCCCAACACCCGATCTCCACCAGACATTCGGGATCGCCATACTCCTTCGCAAATACACCCTCCTCGTAATAGCCCGCGCGGGTGCAGCCGCGATGCACTGTTTCACCGTATAGCCATGCCGGTCGGCCAAGCTCGTCGAACGCAGGCAAGGGGCCAAGTCCCTGCAGGAACAGCAGAATGGCGAAGACCGTTTCGGTGAAGTTGTCGCCCTGCGGCGCACAGCCCGGAATGTTGATCACGGGAAGGCCAAACGCACTGCGATAGTCCTTGCCCAGATGGTCCATCACGCTCATGGCGTTTGTTGGATTTCCCTCAGCCGCCGGAATGCCGCCCCACGTGGCACAAGTGCCCATGGCAATGGTGGCCGCTGCTCCGGGCGCCAAACGGGTAAGCCACTCGGCGGTGGGAATCATTCGCGAACCGCCACCTTCGGCTTCCCCCCCAATGACTTCCGATCCCATGGCCGACCAGTAACCACCCATGCGACTGGCGATGCGCTCATCGGGTACAGAACCTTCAAACACCACCACATAGGGATCGCCAAGCGTGCCGTTGTACGCCTGCTTGAATGGCTCCATGAATTGCGCACCTGCTTCAACGGACAGCACGGGATGATGCAGCAACACTTTGGGCATCGCAGGGACAGTGCCCAGGAGCAGCCCCTCGATGCCGGGATTGGTTGCACCAGCAACGGTTATCGTGCACCCGTCGCAGCTCATACCTGCCATCCAGAACACGTGAATGTTCTTGAGCGGGCCGAGCGGCAGACTTTGTCGCTGCGCAGTGGGCAGCGATTCGGGGATGGCTGGTTGTCCGCCACGCAACTTTTCACCCGACTCCTCAGCCGGCGTTTTCTCTGCGATCGCTGTTCCCATGGTCGAAAACTCCTTGGTGACAATGGATTTCGTACGCAAACGTGCGGTCGTACTCCTGACTACAGTGTGGCTAACAGATTCTCGGTAAAGGATCGCCCACCAACATGTCGAGCACGCGCGAGCCGCCGATGCCCGTACGCAGTAACACCATCCCCTCGGGCTGGGGCAACACTTCACCAATGACTGCTGCGTGAGCGCCAAGCGGATGCCCCCGCAGGGCGCGGAGCGCGTTGTCGGCTTGTTCCCTGGGAACAATCGCCACGATTTTCCCTTCGTTGGCGATATGCAGTGGCTCGAGGCCCAGTATTTCGCAGGCACCGCGTACCGGCAGTCGTACCGGGACCCGCTCTTCATCAATGCGAATCGCCAGTTTCGTTCGCGCCGCGATCTCGTTCAGCGCGCTCGCCACTCCGCCGCGCGTGGGATCCTTGATGATGCGTGTATCCGGCGCCGCGGCGAGCAGTGCCGCCACCAGTTCGTGCACTGGTGCGCTGTCGGTTTCGATATCCGCATCCAGTTCCAGTGCTTCGCGCGCCAACATCACCGCCATGCCGTGATCGCCGATATATCCGCTCAGCAGCACCATATCGCCAGGCTGGA
>JANOKE010000007.1:0-16414 GCA_031419135.1 Gemmatimonadaceae bacterium | reverse complement strand
CGCCCACCACCACCAACGCACCCGCTGCTCCCCACAACCGCACCAACGGCGGCCACACGGCTTCGCGCGCGATCCATCGCATCAAGGCTTCGCTTAGCCACTCACTGGGGAGCCACGGCGACGACGGCGTATCGAGTGACGCGATAAACTGCATGAAGTTCTGAAACCCTTCGGGCCGCACCAACTGCTCGGGACGGGCGGCACGAAACAGGATCACCAGGCCCGCGATGGCCAGTGCGGTCATCACACTCAGCAGGTCGCGCGTGCGTCGGGCCGGGAAGACGTTTACCAGCAGCAGCGTCAAGGCCGAGCCGGCAGCGGCCGGGAACAGCAGAAACGGCACGACGGCCGTGAGGGCTACACCGACAAAACCCCAACCGGCTTCGAACGCCGCACCATACGCGGCGATGATAGGCACCAGCAGCAGCGCCACCATCCAACTCGAATGCAGCGCGGTTTCGGCCAGCCGTGCGCGATAGAGCGCCCAGGGCGATACCGGCGCCGCCGCGAGCTGATCGAGATCGCGCGCCAGAAAGAAATTGGAGAGTGCCGCGATCGTGTTCGACAGCAGGAGAATGCTGCCGAACGACAACAGGATCATCGATAGCAACTTACCGGCCAACAGGGTGCCAATGTCTTCGGCGCTGCGAAAATAACGCACCAGTCGATAGGCAATCAGGAAGCTGGCCAGCCAGAAGCCCCCACCCAGCACGGTCACGGCGATCATGCGGCGCAAGTCGCCGCGTTCGTGTCGCGCCATGCGATGCCGCGCCATCTGCCACTTGGGACGGAGCAACCATGTTGCGCTCGGCGGCCGCACGAGCGCCGATGTGATCGGTGCAACCAACGTCTCACGCATCCAGCACCTCGACCAAACCACGCGCCATCTCATTGCCGGTCAGTCGCAGAAAAATGTCCTCAAGGGCGTCGTCCGCGCCCGTCGTGCCACGCAGTTCATGCATATCGCCACAGGCCACCAGTTCACCTCGTTGCATGATGCCAATGCGATCACACATGTCTTCGGCGATCTCCAACGTGTGCGTCGACATCATCACCGTATGACCACGCCGCGTGTATTCCCGGAAGAGATCCTTGAGAATCTTCGCCGACTTGGGATCGAGACCCACCATGGGCTCGTCCACTACAATCACGGCAGGGCGATGCACAAAGGCGCTGGCAATGATCAGCTTTTGGCGCATGCCGTGACTGTAGCTCTCCACCAGTTCGTCGCGCCATGATTCCAGGTCGAACAGCGCCAGCAGTTCATGGCCGCGTCGGTCCACGTCGGGTCCCTGCTCGCCGTACAACCCGGCGGTGAAACGCAGAAACTCCATGCCGGTGAGTTTCTCGTAGATAAACGGGCGATCCGGAATGAACCCCAGCGCGCGCTTGGCGCGCAGCGGATCGGTGCGCAGGTTGTGTCCGGCAATGCGCACCGTCCCCGCCGTGGGCTGGAGGATTCCGGCAATCATGCGCATGGTGGTGGTCTTGCCGGCACCATTGGGTCCCAGAAAGCCGAACAATTCGCCGCCGGGAACAACGAGGTCGAGTGAGCGGACGGCGGTGAAGGTGCCGTAGCGCTTGGAGAGTGCGGCGATTTCAATCATGAAAGGCTGACGATTCACGGTCACCGACCCGTCACGCCCTCGGCCAACGTGGGCCGGGACCGTAACACTCCGATCCGTGCCCGAAACGACCCATCCGGGGTTGTTTCCGAACGGCGCGCTTCGCAGGTTGCAGGTCTATGCCAAAGAAGGCGCCAGCCGCCACCCCTCACGCAGATTCGCTCGTCGTGCGAGGTGCCCGGGAGCACAATCTCCGCAATATCAGCGTCACCATTCCGCGCGACAAACTGACCGTCGTTACCGGGCTGTCGGGATCGGGAAAATCGTCGCTGGCATTTGATACGATCTACGCGGAGGGGCAGCGCCGTTACGTCGAATCCCTGTCGGCGTACGCGCGGCAGTTCCTGGGGCTGATGGAGAAGCCTGATGTTGACGCGATCGAGGGGTTGTCGCCCGCCATCTCGATCGAGCCGAAGTCGGCCGGACATAACCCGCGCTCCACCGTCGGTACGGTTACCGAGATCTACGACTACCTGCGACTGCTGTACGCGCGCGCCGGCACGCCGCACTGTCCGAACTGCGGCCGAGCCGTGCAACGTCAGTCTCCGGGACAGATCGCCGAGCAAATACTGGCTTGGCCCGACGGCACGCGCCTTGAGATTCGCGCGCCGTTGGTACAGGGTCGGAAGGGTGAGTTTCGCGACCTGTTCGAGGACGCGCGCAAGCAGGGTTTCGTGAGGGCCGTAGTCGACAACGTGTTGATCGAGTTGGCCGAGCCTCCCAAACTCAATCGACGACTCAACCACTCCATCGCGATCGTGGTGGATCGGCTGGCCGTGCGCACCGACGATCGCGGACGTCTCACCGACTCGTTGGAGACGGCGTTGCGATTGGCTGACGGTCTTGCCGAAGTCGTGCGCTTCGACGGTGCCACGCCCGCCACCGAGATGTTCTCCGAGCGGTATGGCTGTCCGACCTGCGGCATCTCCATGCCGGAACCTGAACCGCGCAATTTCTCGTTCAATTCACCGTTCGGCGCCTGTGAAACGTGCAGCGGTCTGGGGACCACACGCACCGTGACCGACGAGCTCATCCTCGGCGACCCCGCCCTTTCGATTCTGGAAGGCGTGGTGCTGCCGTGGGGTGAACCCGACGGCTATCTGCGCAAGGTGATCCTGCCGGGCCTCGCCAAGCTGTTGGGTTTCGAGCTCAACGCGCCATGGAGCAGCATTCCGGGCACCGTGCGTCAACAATTGCTGCATGGGGTGCGCGAGGTGGCCTCGTCGGCTCGCAAGGTCACCAAGAAGGCCGCCGCGGCGACCAGGAAGACGCCGACGAAAGCTGCGGCGAGTGAGAGCGTCTGGGAGGGCATCGTGGCGCACATCCAGCGCCGCTACAACGAAACCAGCTCCGACCCGGTGCGCACCGAGCTCGAAGCGTTCATGGTTGCGGCAGCCTGCCCAGCGTGTCGCGGGCGCCGGCTGCGGCCAGCGTCGCTGTCCGTTACCGTGCACGGTCGCAATATCGGTGACGTGGTCGAGCTGAGTGTCGCGGATTCGCTCGCCTTTTTCGAAGACGTACCGCTGCGCGCACCCGGACATCCAGGACTCGAAGTCGGTGTCGCCGGGCCGATCCTGAAAGAGGTGCGCGAACGATTGCGCTTCCTCATCGATGTGGGTCTCGACTATCTCACGATTAATCGCAGTGCCGAATCCCTGTCGGGAGGTGAGTCGCAACGTATCCGACTGGCCACGCAGATCGGCTCACAACTTGTGGGAGTGTTGTACATCCTCGACGAACCCAGCATTGGTTTGCACCAGCGCGACAACGGCCGGTTGCTCGCGACGCTCAAGCAACTGCGCGACCTTGGCAACACCGTGATTGTGGTGGAGCACGATGAGGAGACGATTCGCGAAGCCGACTATATCATCGATCTCGGCCCGGGCGCCGGAAAGCATGGTGGCGAGGTGATTGCGTGCGGAACACTGGACGACATCCTGCAGAGCGACGCGTCAATCACCGGCGCGTATCTGCGCGGCACACGCAGCATTCCCGTGCCCCAGACGCGGCGCCCCGCTGATCCGGCACGGTCGCTGGTGGTCCAGGGCGCGCGGGCACACAATCTGCGTGACGTTACGGCGTCGTTTCCGTTGGGGCTTTTTGTGGCCGTGACGGGCGTGTCCGGATCGGGCAAGTCCACCCTGGTCACCGATATCCTGCAACGCGCCCTCTCGCGGCATTTCTATCGGGCACGCGTGATTCCAGGAACGCACGATCGCATTCAGGGTCTCGAGCACATCGACAAGATCATCGATATCGATCAGAGCCCCATCGGTCGCACCCCGCGTTCGAATCCGGCCACCTACACGGGCGTATTCACGCCGGTGCGTGAACTGTTCGCCGAGTTGCCCGAGTCCAAAATTCGCGGCTATGGCCCGGGACGGTTCTCGTTCAATGTGAAGGGCGGTCGCTGCGAGTCCTGTCAGGGCGATGGACTTGTGAAAATCGAGATGCACTTCCTTCCCGATGTTTTCGTACCGTGCGATGTCTGCAAGGGCAAGCGATTCAATCGCGAAACCATGGAAGTGCGCTTTCGCGGCATGAGCGTTGCCGACGTGCTGGATCTCACGGTCGAAGAGGGATGTGCGGTGTTCGAGAATCAGCCACGCATCGCGGTCAAGCTCGAAACGCTGCGCGACGTGGGACTCGGGTACATCCATCTGGGGCAGAGTGCCACCACGTTATCGGGTGGTGAAGCGCAGCGGGTCAAGCTGGCCACCGAACTGGCCAAGCGGGACACCGGTCGCACGTTGTACATCCTCGACGAGCCAACCACCGGTCTGCACTTCGAGGATGTGCGCGTGCTGCTTGGCGTGTTGCACAAACTGGTTGATCGTGGCAACACGGTGCTGGTGATCGAGCACAACCTCGATGTGATCAAGACGGCCGACTGGGTAATTGATCTGGGCCCCGAGGGCGGCGTGCGCGGCGGCAGTATTGTGGCCGCTGGAACACCCGAGCAGGTGGCGCAGGTGAAAGAGAGTCATACGGGGTACTACCTTTCGCGCATGCTGTAAGCGACACGCTTTGAGAAGGGAGAAGGAAGAAGGAAGACTTTCCGTGAGCTGAACGTCTCCCGTCTCCCGTCTCCATTCTCCCGTCTCAATATCACCGCCGTCACAACTCGCGATTACCTTCCAGGCATGGTATCTCTCCTCGACATCATCGGCCCCGTTATGGTCGGGCCAAGCTCCAGCCACACGGCGGGTGCGTGTCGCCTTGGCCTCCTGGCGCGCTGTCTGGTGGGCGGCACACCAGAACGCGCCACCATGGAGTTGCACGGCTCCTTTGCCCGGACTGGCGAAGGGCACGGCACCGACAAGGCAATCGTGGGCGGACTCATGGGATTTCGTCCCGACGATGAACGCCTGCGAACCGCCCTCGAGATTTCCGCACGCGAAGGGCTTGCCTACACGTTCGAGAAAACATCATTGGGTGACGACGCCCACCCGAATTCCGTGCGTATCACGCTGGAGCGCGGCGACCGCCAATCGCGAATGGTTGGCGCATCGCTCGGTGCCGGTCGCGTGATGGTCACGGAGATCGACGGCTACCCGGTGGAGGTATCCGGAAATCTGCATACGATCGTGCTGGTGGCCGACGACACGAAGGGCTCGGTCGCGCGTATTGCGGGATTGTTGTCCGAAGCCGACCTGAACATCGCCACGCTGAAACTGACGCGAAAGGAGCGCGGCGGCGATGCGTTCATGGTGATCGAGGTCGATCACGAACCGACAGAGGATGTCCGCAATGCGATTCGGAGTCTGCCGTGGGTGCGTTGGGCATTCCGTCTCGACAAGGTGAGTGCCTGATGAGGAATCGCTGATGTACAGGAGTCTGGCGGACGCCATTCGCGATGCCGAGGCGCGCGGTGTGAGTTTGTCCACCGTGGCCCTCGACGCCGAAGCGAAGGATCAGGGGCGGCCCGTCGCTGAGATTCGCGATGCGCTGCGACGCGCGCTGGTCGTCATGCGCGGGGCCGTCGAACGCGGTATGGTGGGCGACCTGATGTCGTCATCCGGATTGGTGGGCGGCGATGCGGCGAAGTTGCGCACCGGACCTGCCGGTCCGTTGGCTGGCACTCCGTTTCGTGATGTGCTCGCGCGCGCCTTGGCCGTGCAGGAAGTAAATGCGGCCATGGGGGTGATCGTCGCTGCCCCAACAGCAGGCGGTGCCGGCGTGCTGCCAGCGGTGTTGACCGGATTGGCTGCTGCGCGAGGTATCGACGACGAGCGTGTTATCGATGCGCTGGCCACTGCCGGGTTGATTGGCGCCGTCGTTGCGGAACGCGCGTCGCTATCGGGTGCCGAAGGGGGCTGTCAAGCAGAGACCGGTGCAGCCGCGGGGATGGCGGCCGGCGCCGCCGTCGAAATGCTGGGTGGTTCGCCGCGTCAGGCGGGACACGCCACCGCACTGGCGCAGCAGGGCACGTTGGGCCTCGTGTGCGATCCATTGGGTGGATTGGTGGAGTTGCCATGCGTGTTCCGAAACGCCACCGGGGCCGCGATCGCACTCGCCGCTATTGAAATGGCGATGGCGGGAATTGAGTTTGCGATTCCTGCTGACGAGGTCATTGATACGATGGGGCAGATCGGCGCGGAAATGGATGTGCGTTACCGGGAGACCGCCGGCGGAGGGCTGGCCGCAACCCCGACCGGTCGACGTTTGGCGAAGGAACGCTTGTATGCGCTGAAGCGATCGGGTGGGTAGTCCACGGTGGCGTGCGGCGACGCGGCTTGCGGTCGTCGCGGCGTCAGTCGGTTGCGGTCCGTCGGACCGCGCGCCAAACGCGCCGTCCGCGCCGCTGTTACGCGATGCATCATCGTCCGGTCGCTTCACCAACCGCGCGCTCGTAGAGGCGTCTGGCCTGGTGCGCTCGTCGCGCGAGCCGAACGTATTCTGGTCGCACAATGACAGCGGCAACGACGAGCGCCTGTTTGCGTTCGACAGCAGCGGTCGGGCCATCGGTGCGGTGCGCATTGGCGGCGCGAGGAACCAGGATTGGGAAGCCATCGCGCTCGGCCCCTGCGCTGGCGGTGCCTGCGTGTACATCGGCGACGTGGGCGACAATGGCGCGCGTCGTGTCCAGTCCACGGTGTGGCGCGTTGCCGAGCCAACCACGCGGGACAGTGTTCCAACGCCGACGGAACGCGTCACCTTTCGCTATGTCGACGGGCCGCGCGATGTGGAGTCGATCTGGGTGGCGCCCGACACGAGTGTGTTTCTGCTTACCAAACGTCCAGACCGTGACGCGATGGGACGCTATCGTGCTGCGCGCCTCTATCGGATACCCGCGTCCGCGTGGCACAGCGATGCAGTCGCCGTGGCCGCAATCGTCGATTCCTTGCCCATCGTACCCGTGCCAGGCAACAGTGTTGGGTGGATCACCGATGCGGCCCTGTCTCCGCCCGATAGTGTCGGTGCGCGTTGGTTGGCCGTGCGGACCTACACCGACGTGTACGTCTTTGGCATGGATACGCTGACGTGGCGGCCGACTCGCCTGATCGGTCACTGTTCGCTGAGCGCCCTGCGCGAAAGAGTGAGCGGTGAGGGCATCACCTGGCTGGCCGACGGCCGGTTGATGTTCGATGCCGAAGGCGAAGGGGCGCGGCTGCACACCGGGCGATGTCCATGACCCGGTGGCAATTATCCTGCTGCTGGCACAACACCCCATAGCAGCGATACAATTCGACACACGGGGCGAAACGAACCGGAACGGCCTCCCGTACGGGCCTCCGTCCCCATTGTCATCCCCGTCCAACGGAATCAACCATGGTCAACCGCGAAGACCTCGAGGGTTTTCTCGACCGCCTCACAGCTGAAGGCGCGACGCAAAGCGAGATTGAGCCGGGCATGTGGATCGTGCGTCCGGGCGGCGCCATCGGCTTCGACGTGGTGGTCACCCACAATCCCCCCGTCGTGTTGCTTCGCGTCAAGGTCATGCCGCTCCCCATTGATGCCGGCCAGCTGGCGTCACTCAGTCGGCGCCTGCTCGAACTCAACGCCACCGACCTGCTGCACGGGTCGTACGGCATCGATCGCGAAGATGTAGTCCTCACCGCCGCGCTGGAACTTGCTCATCTCGATTTTGAGGAGTTCCTCGCTTCCTACGAAAGCATGACTCTCTCACTCACGTCGCACATGCGCGAGTTGGCCACCTTCCGCGAGGTTCGCTGATCACATGGGCATTTTCGATCGCCTTTCATCGCTGATCAAGTCGAATCTGAACGACCTCATCTCCTCGGCGGAAAATCCCGAGAAGATGTTGAATCAGATCATCGTGGACATGCGCAACCAGCTGGCGAAGGCCAAGCAACAGGTGGCCGCTTCCATCGCCGACGAGAAGCGCCTCAAGGATCAGGCCGACGCCGAGTTCCGGCTGGCCGACGATTGGGACAAGCGCGCCATGCTGGCTGTCAACGAGGGACGTGACGATCTCGCGAAGCAGGCCCTGTTGCGTGGCCAGGAACACCTGGAGCATGGTCAGGCATTGGCGACCACGTGGGAAACGCACAAGATGGAGGCCGACAAGCTCAAGCAGTCACTGCGTGATCTCAACGACAAGATCGAGGAAGCCAAACGGAAAAAGAATCTGCTGCTGGCGCGTCAGCGTCGGGCAGAAGCGCAAGCGCGTATTTCGCAAACCATGTCGGGCATGTCCGACAATTCGGCGTTCGATGCCTTCGCGCGCATGGAAGAAAAAATCACCACCAACGAGCGGCAGTTGCAGGCGGCGCAGGAAATCGACGAGGAGTTCAGTGGCGATCGACTGGCCGGAGAGTTCAAGCAACTCGAACGCTCGGCCGGGGGCGCCAATGCCGATGCGCAACTGTTGCAACTCAAGCAACGCATGGGCATGCTCGCGGCTGGTGCGCCAACCGTGGCCAGGCAACTGGCCGCTGGTGCGGTTGAACCAGCACCCGCAGCACCAGTGGCACCCGCCGCTCAACTGGCAGCCGGCGAAACGGTGAAAACCGCCGAAGCAGATCTGATTGCGGAGATTGAAGGACTGCGGGAGCCTAAGCCGAGGTCGTGACGCGGCGTTTTCTTATTTTGGCCGAGGGGAGTTTCGGCCCGCAGTCGTCGAAAACCGCCAACGCGTGCATACGGTATGTGCCGTCCGACGTGGTGGCGGTCCTCGACAGCACGCGCGCCGGCCAAACGGCGCAGCAGGTGCTGGGATTTGGTGGTGACATTCCGGTCGTGGCCACGTTTGCCCACGCATTGGCGCATCAGCCGAATGCGCTGCTCATCGGGATCGCACCGGGGGGCGGACAATTCCCCGCCGAGTGGCGCGGCATTGTATGCAACGCGTTGCGTGCCGGTCACGACGTATGGAGCGGGTTGCATACGATGCTGGGCGACGATGTGGAGTTCGCCGCGTTGGCCGTGGCGTCCGGAGCGACTATTCGTGACTTGCGTCGCGCGCCGGCCGATCTGGATATCGCGTACGGGGCGCTGCGCGAAACGCCGGCAACCATCGTGCTCACGGTCGGCACCGATTGCAACATCGGCAAGATGACCACGCAGTTACAAGTGCGTGACGCGGTGCGGCGGCTTGGGTATCGCGTGAATTTTGGCGCGACGGGTCAAACGGGAATATTGGTGGAAGGACGCGGCATCGCAGTGGATGCGGTGGTGGCGGACTTTATTGCAGGCGCGTCGGAGCGCCTGACGTTGGAGGCCGCAGCAGACGCGGATATCGTGTTGGTGGAGGGGCAGGGGTCAATCATTCATCCGGCGTATTCGGGTGTGACCCTGGGGCTGATGCACGGATCAATGCCGCACGCGATGGTGTTGTGCGCGCAGCCGTCGCGCACCACGGTGAATGGCAATCCGTGGCTGCCGATTCCCGCGTTGCGCGACATGATCGGGCTGTACGAGCAGGCAATGGCGTTTGTGCGTAATGCGCGGGTGATTGCGATCGCGCTGAATACGTTTGACATGAATGGCGACGCTGCCCGCGAGGCCGTGGAGCGGGCGCAGACGGAAACCGGATTGCCCACGACCGATCCGGTGCGATACGATCCGGCACCGATTGCCAACGCCATCGCCAGGTTTCATCGCGACCGACAGACAGAGTGAACCGCGACGTTGCCAGGGTTTCCAGATTGGGGTGACAGTAACGCCGCAATGAACCGATCGTCGGTGCGTTGTTTCGGTGACGATGTCCGTGCGACAGGGTGCCATTGTATTCCGCATGACGCATTCGTTTACCTCACCGCGACCAGCGCCGCCGCTCCTGTTGGCGGTGCACGATTTGCGCGAAGAGGTTCGCGCGGGCTTCGGTCAGACTGCGTTGGTCGTGCGTACACTCGACGGTGTGTCGCTCGAGGTGCGCGCTGGCGAGTTGGTGGTGCTGAGGGGCGGCGTGGCAAGTGGAGTGGTGTCGCTGTTGGGCGCGTTGGCGGGAACGCGCCGGGTCTGGTCGGGCAATCGGATTGCTGCGCGTGGAGTGCAGGTGCGTAGGGGGAGTATCAGCGAGGTGGCCTTTCGCGCGTTGACGGCGGCATGGTCGGAGCGCCCCATCGTTGCCGTGTCACCTGTCCTGCGCGAACTCGCGCCAACTGTCTACCTGTTTCGCGTCAGGCGTCGCGAGTGTGCGGCAACCCACTCTTCGTCCCGGTCGTTGTTGGCGCGCACCGATGAAGAAGCGTGGCGCACGTGGGTGGCCTCGCTGCGCGCGCGTGGTGGCAGTGTGCTCGCCCATGTGCCGACGCAGGCGTCCGAGCTCGACAATCATGCCGGAGCCGTTCACGAAGCAACCGGAAGCGAATACGCGGTCGAGTCGGGCGGTGTCCGTGTGCTGACGCTTGCGGCCGGCCGCATCGTGAGTGCCGACGGTCGGGTTCGTATGACGCACCCGCGAACCGCACGCATCCCTTCATCTCGTCGACGGACTGTCTACATTCAGGGCAGTCCGCTGGCAAACGATTCCGTCCCCGGATCCTGACGGTTCCTGTCGCTCAACCTGCTGCGCCCATGCCCGAATTCCGCCTGCACAACACGCTCACGCGTCGCGTCGAGCCGTTCGCACCCGCTGATGGCCACACGGTGCGCATGTACACGTGCGGTCCCACCGTTTACAACTATGCGCACCTGGGCAACTTTCGCACGTTTCTCTTTGAGGACCTGATGCGGCGCGCCCTGCGGCTGGCCGGATGGCAAGTGCAGCAGGTGATGAACCTGACAGACGTCGACGACAAGATCATCAACAAGGCGACCAAGGAAGGCGTGACCATCTCGGCGGTCACCGAACCGTTCACCGAGAAGTTCCACGAGGATCGTCGGTACCTTCGCATCGAGGATGCCGAAGTGTATCCGAAGGCGACCGAGCACATCCCGGAGATGATCGCGCTGGTTGGGCAGTTGGTCTCCAACGGAGTGGCGTATATCGCCGATGACGGCTCGGTGTATTTCGCCATCGACCGCTTCCCCACGTACGGTCAGTTGTCACAGTTGGACAAGCGTGAGTTGCGCGTCGGCGCGCGGGTGGCGCAGGACGAGTACGCCAAAGAGAACGCACAGGACTTTGCGCTGTGGAAGGCGGCAAAACCCGAAGATGAAGCGTCGGGCGCGGCATGGGATTCACCGTGGGGACGCGGTCGCCCGGGCTGGCATCTCGAATGCTCGGCGATGGCCATGAAGTATCTGGGCGAAACGTTTGACCTTCACGCGGGTGGTATCGATCTCATCTTTCCGCATCACGAAGACGAGATCGCACAGTCGGAAGCGGCCACCGGCAAGACGTTCGCGCGCTGCTGGTGCCATGGAGAGTTTTTGCTCACCGACGGCACGAAGATGGCCAAGCGCGTGGGCAACGTGGCCAACGTCAAGGAAATGCGCGACCAGAAAATCAGTGGCACCGCGTATCGTCACTTCGTGTTCAATGCGCACTACCGGCAGCAGCTCAATCTGGGTGACGACTCGCTGGAGCAGTCGCGCACGGCGGTGCGTCGCATCGGCACGTTTGCCGAACGCCTCGCGGCAGCGTCCGGTGGCACACTGGCGATGGCCGAGGCCGCCACCCGAGCGGAGCAGACGTTTATTGAGGCGCTGTTCGATGATCTCAATGCACCGCGTGCAATGGCCGCCCTGTTCACCTTCATCACCGATGCCAACCGGGAGTTGGACGCAGGCGGAACGGACGCGGCGGCGCTGGAACGTGCGCGGGCGGCCTTTCGGCTGATGGACGGGGTGCTCGATCTGGTGCCAGAGCTGGAGGTGGACGACGGGCTCGTGACGTGGGCTGACGAACGACTGGCGGCGCGGGCGGCGGCTCGGTCGCGCGGCGATTTTGCGGCCGCCGATGCGATTCGCGACGAAATGCTGGCGCGGGGTTTCACCATTGAAGATTCGGCAAAGGGTACGCGCTGGCGGAGGCTGTAACTCCGCCGCTGACGTTTCGCTTTGACGTCGTTGGGTTGACCCCCTTCGCCGATGTGAGTATTCTGCTCGTCTTGTCCGGGGCAGGTCGGCTCGGTGTCCGGGCTGCGGTGCCATGGCAACATGCTGACGTAGCTCAGTTGGTAGAGCAGCTGATTTGTAATCAGCAGGTCGTCGGTTCAATCCCGACCGTCAGCTCTTCCAACCGCCGGGCGCCCGGTGGGTGCGCTCCGAACGCCCTCGGGTGGGGTACTCAAGTGGCCAACGAGATCAGACTGTAAATCTGACGGCGCAAGCCTTCGAAGGTTCGAATCCTTCCCCCACCACTGTTCGTCTGGCAGTTTTGTAGGGTTGTGGAGTCGTATCGGGTTGGCGTTGTTAGATGCGGGAGTAGCTCAGTTGGTAGAGCGCTAGCCTTCCAAGCTTGATGTCGCGGGTTCGAGTCCCGTCTCCCGCTCTTGAAGAAATCGCAAAGGTCGACCTCGGTGAGGGGTCGACCTTTGCGTTATTTCAACGAAAATCACCGTCTTGCGATCAGTTCGGTCTACATAAACGGTCGTATTTAACCGATTTAAGCAGAAATCAGCATTACAGGTTAAAAATAGATTGTAATCGAGTAAATGACCGATTATCGTGCGTTCTCAACCTGTAATACGAACGCGAGGATCACATGGCACGAGCCGTCTCCCCCGTACCACGCCCATTCTTGCACCCCGCTCCACCTGACACGGCAGCACGGGGCGCTATAGTCGCGACGGCGGCAGAGCTCGGCCAGGTCGTGCGCTGGGTACGCGGCGAGCGTCGCGTGCCGCGGGAAGATGCGGCCGCTCGGTCGGGCGTGAGCCGCGACCTGCTCCGAGATCTGGAACGCGCATCGCGCGGCGTCAACCTGGCCCAAGCTCTCGATGTGCTCGCGAGCTTCGGCGTCGATGTAGTGCTGGTCCCACGCGACCGCTCGCTCACCCTGCGGGATCCGCGCGACCTACCGACTACCAAGCTCGCTCCATGACCGCACCGGCCACCGACCGCGCGCCGGACCACCTCGCCGTGTACCTCGACGGGCGTCGTGTGGGGACGCTCACCAGCCACGTCTACCGAGGTACCCCCGGCACCTTTACCTACGACAACGCGGTGCTGGGCGACCAAACGGCGGCGGTAAGTGTCCGCCTGCCCGTGCGCGCCGACCCCTACCCGGAGCACGAGGCGCTCGCGTGCTTCGAAAACCTCTTGCCGGACGGCGACCTCCGCGACCTCCTCGCCGCCAGCGTGCATCGTGCCTCGACGGACGTCGTCGGTCTCCTCGGAGTCTTTGGAGGGGAGTGCGCCGGCGCGCTGTCGTTGTGGCCCCATGGCCAGACCCCACCTGACCTGCCGACGTACCGCCCATGTACGGCGGCCGACGTCCGGGCCGCGTTCGCACCGTCGGCCTTGACGGGCCGCACCGACCTCGGGCAATCCAGCCGGCCGGACGACGCGGGCGGGGCGGTGAGCGCCGGCCTGGCGGGCGTGCTCGCCCGCGCGCGCGCGTCGATGAGCGGGGCACAGGAGAAGCTGGTGCTCTACCGTCGGCCGCAAACCGGCACCGAACCGCTTGGGGCTTCCCCGGACTATCTCCTGCCCGTGGCGGGTGCCCCGAGCACGGTGCTCGTCAAGCGCGAGCGCTCCCGGTTTCCAGGGTTGCTCCAGAATGAGCTTGCCTCCATGGCGATGATGGCGTCGGCCGGGGTGCCCACCGCCGAGCGTACCGTCTGCGCCCTCGATGCTGGAGTATACGAGACGGCACGCTTCGACCGGGTGTGCCGTCCCGACGGTAGCGTCTCGCGACTCCACGCCGAAGACGGCTGCCAACTGACGGGCAAACCCCCCAGCGCGAAGTACGCGCAAACTGGCGGGCCAATGTACGCCGACCTGACCGCAGCCCTCCGGCGATATGGGACCGACCCTGGCACGGACACGCCGCTGTTTTTTCGCTGGGCGGTGGCCAATTTGGCTCTCGGTAATCGCGACGCGCACGCCAAGAACGTGAGCGTGCTCCGCACCGTCGACGGGGCGGTGCGTCTCGCGCCCGCCTACGACGTCGTATGCACGATGGCGTACAAGGACTTGGACACGGTGCTCCCGCTGCTCTTCGCAGGGGCGCTGCACTTGGCGCAGCTCCATCCGGCAGTACTCAAGAAAGCGGCGCGCTCATTCGGTCTCACGCCTGGGCTGGCCAAGGACCTCGTGGCCGATGTCTGCGACCGACTGGACGCCAATCGCGACGACGCGCTCCAGGCTGCGGAGCGCCTGGCCGGGCCACATGAGGTGTTGACCGCGGTCGGCTTGGTGGTCGAGGCAACCACTGCCGAAACGCGTCGCCGACTGCTCGGATGAGCGCAGGCGCGCTCGCATGATCTCAGGCGCGACTCAATAGCGAATCCATCAGACCGTGACGTTCCGCCAGAATATCATTAGGCACTACACAATGACACTCCGCCGCTTGGCGTGCACGATGACGATTTGAGACGGGAGATCGAGGACAAGTTACTGCAGCAGCTCGGCATCGCGCTGAATGAGAACACGGAACCAGACGCCGATTGATGACGCGACGACATGCGAATTGATCGCGAGACGTCGGCGAAAGTTGTCAGCAGGTCAATGCATGGGAGGGGTTGCCCATGCGGATCGCTCCGCCTAGCCTTATGGGTTCAGCAAAGTGGCCCGCCGGGTCGCATTTCCAAGGCATTCAAGCCACCCCGACGCGGCCGAATGTCGTTGTTTCAGAAGGTCGCTCACATAGCTCAGTCGGTAGAGCACATCCTTGGTAAGGATGAGGTCACCGGTTCGATCCCGGTTGTGAGCTCTGAGGAAGGGGGGCGGAATCCGCGAGCGCGGGTCGCCCCCTTTTCGTTGTCCAACTCCGGCGACACGGTGGGTTGCGTGCCAAACCCACCTCTGCTACGTTTTAAGGCTCACCCCACTGCGCCTTCTGCCGCTGTTGCCGGTGCCTCCCTCCGCTGTTCCTCAATGCCCGCTGACGTACATAGGCGTGGCGGGTTGGGAGCGTCCGGGGGTTTGGCCGTTCGGTATCCCGCGGTGTACCGGATTGGCTGGGGGGTCCTCTTCGGAGGATGTCTTGCGATGGAGCGCGCTTCGCGAACGCGAGCGGCGCACGCGTGGGGCGATTACGATGACAGAGCAGTCGCAAGGGGTCCAGAAATATGGCGCGCGAGAAAATCATCCTCGGCTGCACCGAGTGTAAGAACCGCAACTACTTCACGATGAAGAACAAGCGCCTGCACCCGGAGCGCGTGGAGTGGAAGAAGTACTGCCCACGTTGTAACGCGCACAAGACCCATAAGGAAACGAAGTAGTCATGAGCGCGCCGCTGGAAGTGGCCCGTCCCGGGCTTGGCACGCGGTTGGTCACGTTCTATCACGACGTGGTCGCCGAAATGAAAAAGGTCACCTGGCCCGATCGTCCGCAGCTCCAACAGGCCACCATCCAGATCATCGTGTTCGTGCTGATCCTCGGAGCGGTGATCGCGCTGCTCGATGTCGCACTGCAGGCGCTATTGGTGCGCTTGCCGTCGATGTTGCTCGGTCGCTGAACCCGCACCGGCCAATGCTCGAACACCGGTGGTACGCGGTCCAGACCACGTCTGGGCATGAGAACAAGGTGCAGCGCCTGATCCAGCGGAAAATCGACATGGATTCGGCCACGCCGGAGGATCGGCTTATCCGCCAGGCACTCGTGCAAACCCAGGAAGTGGTGGAGATCAAGAACGGCAAGAAGGTGACCGTCGAACGAAAGATTTTCCCCGGATACGTACTCGTGGACATGGTGGCCAGTCAGGACACACTCCACGAGATCAACGCCATTCAGGGTGTCATCAAGTTCGTCGGCAAGGACAAAGATCCGATGCCGCTGCGCGACGACGAAGTCCGTCGTCTCCTCGGCGTGCTCGATGCATCCGACGACGCGCCAACCAAGGAGGAGATCCCGTTCCTCATTGGTCAACCTGTCGCCATTACCGAAGGGCCGTTCGCCGATTTCAACGGCACCGTCGAAGAAGTCCTGCCGGACAAGGGCAAGGTACGCGTTTCGGTCAGTTTGTTTGGACGACCAACCAGTGTCGAGCTCGACTACCTGCAGTTGAGGGGATATTGACTGAGTAGGAAGTAGGAAGTAGGCAGTAGGAAGTACGTTTACTGCAGTACGAAGTACGCTACCAGAGTAAGAAGTTCGGAACCGCAGTAATCACATACTCTCTACTCTGGTAAGAAGTACTCAGTACTTAGTTAACGTACTACTGACTACTGACTTCCGACTTCCTACTCAGTAAAGGTCGCCCACCACAGCGACGGAAAAGATTCCCGTGGTAGCACGACCGCAGACGGACCGTCCGGACGCGGAACTTGCGA
>JANOKE010000006.1:0-21627 GCA_031419135.1 Gemmatimonadaceae bacterium | reverse complement strand
CATCGTGGTCGCCGCACGATCCATCTTCGTGACCGGCGTGCAGTTCGCGGCACCCGTGATCGCGGCCGTGTTGCTGCTCAATCTCGCGCTCGCCGTGTTGGGCCGCGCCGCGCCGCAGCACAACAACATGGGCGTCGCGTTACCCCTGCAGAACGGAGTGGGGCTGAACACATTCGCAGGTTCACTCGCCATCGTGGTTCACGCCATGGGTGACTGGACACCGGGCTTCGTGTCCACGCTTGAAACCGTGGCCCGCGCCACCCACGTGACCATCCCCGCACGCGCCAATCCCCGCATGGCGACTCCCGTCATGGGCGCGCGCTGACATGGCCGCCAATGATTCCGGCGAGAAAACAGAAGCTCCGACCGACAAACGGGTCGAGGACGCTCGCGACAAGGGGCAGATCGCCAAGAGCCCGGAGCTCACCACGGCAGCGTTCCTGTTCGGATCAACGGTGACGCTGGCATTCGCCGGACCACCGCTCTGGCGCTTTCTGCTGGAAACGATGGGTCAGAGTCTCTCCACGTCATTCAACAGCGAGCGCGCCGGTCCATCGGCCATTCCCTGGCTGCAAGCGATGGGTTTCCGCACAATCGTCGCGGTACTCGGGTTTGTCGGTGCAATGGCGCTGATCGCGATCGCCGTGCAGGCCGCACAGGCCGGCGGCATTGTCACCACGAAAGCCCTCGCGCCGAACTTCCAACGCATCAATCCGATGGCCAACCTCGGGCGCATTGCGGGAAAGCAGGCCTGGGTGGAGTTGGCCAAGGCCTTGCTCAAAATGTCGATCGTGGGATGGGCCGTGTATGCAACACTCGTGGATGCGTGGCCCGACATTCAGAGTCTGGCTGTCGAATCGCCTCTCGCGCTGATGGACATCGTGCGCCAGTACGGCGTGGGGCTGCTCAAGAATGCCGGTCTGATGTTTCTCGCGCTCGCGTTCGCCGATTACGCGTGGCAACGCTGGAGCACGAACGAACAGCTCAAGATGACGAAACAGGAAGTCAAGGAAGAATCCAAATCGCAGGAAGGCAATCCGGAAATGAAGAGTCGGCGTCGACAGGTCGCGCGTGAGCGCATCCGTCGCGCGATGTTTGCCGCCGTGCCAAAAGCCGATGTCGTAATCGTGAACCCGGTGCACATCGCCGTGGCCATCAAGTACGACCCCAACGTTGCCCCGGCGCCCATGGTTGTTGCGATCGGTCAACGCAAGATCGCATTGCGCATCAAGGAACTGGCCTTCCAGCACGGCGTGCCGGTGATCGAAAACAAGCCACTGGCCCGCGCACTGCTCGCCACCACCAAAGTGGGCACGATGATTCCCGTTGACATGTACCTGGCCATCGCCGAAGTGCTGGCCTTCGTGATGCGTCAACGTGAGCGCTATGGTCAACGCTGGCGTGGAACGGCCGCGGCATGATGGTCACACGTTGGAGTGATTCCCGGTGACCGCCGCCACCATGCCCATGGCGTTCGACGCGCCGGATACCCGCAAACGCGCCGAGGTCGCGCTGGCGATCGCCGTTGTTGGCATTATCGCACTCATCGTGGTGCCGCTGCCGGCCGTACTGCTCGATCTGTGTCTGGCCGCCAGTATCGGTTTGTCGCTGGTGGTGCTGCTGGTGTCGCTCTACACCACCAATCCGCTGGACTTCAGCAGCTTTCCGGCGCTGTTGCTGTTGCTCACGCTCTTTCGCATCGGCCTGAATGTCTCGTCCACGCGCCTCATTCTCACGCATGGGCACGCCGGCCGGGTTATCGAAGCGTTCGGCCAGTTCGTTATTGGCGGCAACTACGCCGTCGGCATTGTCATTTTTCTGCTGCTCATTGGCATCAATTTCATCGTCATTACCAAGGGTGCCGGACGTATTGCCGAAGTGGCGGCGCGTTTTGCCCTCGACGCGATGCCCGGCAAGCAAATGGCCATCGACGCCGATTTGTCGGCCGGTCTGATTGACGAAAAAGAAGCACGCATCCGCCGCGATGAAATCTCGCGCACCGCCGACTTTTACGGCGCCATGGACGGGGCCTCCAAGTACGTGAAGGGCGACGCGATTCTCGGCATTCTCGTGGTCGCTGTGAACATCCTGGGCGGCATCTTTATTGGCGTGGTGCAAAAGGGCATGCCGTTGGCAAAAGCCGGCAGCACGTACACGCTGCTCACCGTCGGTGACGGACTGGTGTCGCAGGTGCCCGCGCTGATTGTCAGCACTGCGGCCGGTCTAATGGTGACCAGCGCAACGGGCAACGATCGCATGGGCGTGGTATTGAGCCGACAACTGGGTTCGCATCCGCGGGCAATGTGGATGGCGGCCGCCGTGCTCGGCGCGTTCGCGCTGGTGCCGGGGCTTCCCATGTTTCCGTTCGTGTCCCTCGCCGCCGGCGCGGCCATCCTTGCGCGCCTGTCGGGCCAGGCCGAAAAACGTCGCAATGATCTCGCACTGGTCTCGACGCCGCCCGCCGAAATCGAGGCTCCCGCAGCGGCGGATCCCATGCGTGACCTGCTGCAGATCGACCCCATCGAGTTGGAGGTCGGGTATGCGCTCATTCCGCTCATCGACGAAAGTCAGGGCGGCGATCTGCTCGAACGCATTTCGCTGCTGCGCAAGCAGGCCGCGATCGAACTGGGCATCCTGGTGCCACCCATTCGCATCCGCGACGACATCCGGCTGCCGGCCAACGAGTACGTGATCAAGCTGCGCGGCTCGGAAGTGGCCCGCGCCGAAGTGCTTCCGCGTTTCATGATGGCGCTCAACACCGGCGGTGTGATCGCGGAAATCGACGGCATGGAGTCTGTCGACCCGTCGTTTGGCATGCCAGCGCGCTGGATTGCCGGAGCGCGTCGCACGGAAGCGGAAGCACTGGGCTATGTGGTCGTCGAACCCACCACGGTGGTCGCGACGCATCTGCTAGAAACGCTGAAAGCCAGCGCCTCGGAACTGCTGGGTCGCCAGGAAGTGCAGGAGATGGTGGAGACACTCAAGAAATCGCACCCGGCGCTGGTCGAGGAGATCATTCCGAACAAGGTCTCACTCAGCGTGCTGCATCGCGTGCTGCAGCGTTTGCTGCGCGAGCGCGTGCCCATTCGCGATCTGGTCACCATTCTCGAAGCGTTGGGCGACGGCGCCGAAACCACGAAAGATCCGGAAGCCCTCACCGAAGTCGTGCGCAAGTCGCTCACCAACGTGATCGCACGCATGTTCGCCGACGGTACGGGTGTTGTGCGTGGCATCACTATCGGTGGGCGACTCGAGTCGGCACTGCTGGGGCTTTTCTCGCCGCGCGCCTCGCAGCCCAGCGCACCGTTGCTCACACCCGAGTCACTCGCGGGCATGCTGCGCGACTTGAATCATCTGGCCACCACGTACGCCATGGATGGTCGTCCGCTGCCACTCATCACGCCGCCGTCGCTGCGCATCGGCGTGCGTCGCCTGATCGAACCCGTGCTGCCCAGTCTCCCGGTCGTGTCGTTGGCTGAGTTGCCGGCCGCGATCACCCTGAGCAGCGTGGCCACCTGGGAGATGCCGCATGGTTCCTGAACGATTCCGCGGGGCGGATATGTCGCACGTCGCCGACCGCGCACGCCGCGCGTTGGGTGACGACGTGATGATCCTGCACACGCGCACGGTTCGCGAGGGTGGTCTGCCGATGGTGGAGGTGCTCGCCACCACGTCTGAAACCATCGATCGGGCGCGCGCGCGTCTCGAACCCGCGCCGTTTCCTCGTCAGATGCGCAGCGCGGATGGAAAACCGTTTCGCATCGCCGTGGTTGGTCCTACCGGCGCCGGCAAGACGACAACGGCCGCCAAGCTCGCCGTGCGTCGTGGCATGTTCGGTGCCGCGCGAACCGGGTTGCTCACGCTCGACACGTATCGTGTCGGCGGTATGGAGCAGCTGGCCACCTACGCCGAGCTGGCCGATGTGCCGTTCGAGGTGGTCTACAATCTGCAGGAGATTGACGGCGCGATGAAACGTCTCTCGGTGTGCGATGTGGTGATTATCGACACGCCGGGGCGTAGCCCGGCGGCATCGGAACTGACGGAACGCTGGCGTACGCTGCTGGATGCCTTGACACCTGATGAAGTCCATCTCGTGTTGCCGGCCTCCCTGCGACCGGATCTTGCGAGGGATGTCGCACGCGCGTACGGCAGCACCCGCGCACATCGCGGCGCGACGCACTTGTTGCTTTCCAAGGCCGATGAAGTGCCGCGTGGCACGGGTGTCTCGGAACTCGCCCTGTCAATCGAACTGCCAACCCGCTGGATCACTGATGGGCAGGATGTGCCCGCCGATCTCAAGCCCGGGCTGCCGCGCATTCTGCGCGCCTACGGACTTCCGGTGGATGCAGAGCCCGACTGGTTGCCGGCGTGAGCAGTTCCCTGATCACGCGGCCGACCGGCACGTCGCAGATCGACGGGTTGCTGCAGCGCAGAAATCGCGATGCGTCTGACACGTCGCGCGATGGCGGCGTACCAACCTTGCTCTGCGCCAGTGGCCGAGGTGGCAGCGGTACCACAATGATTGCCGCGCTGCTTGCCGTCGCGGCCGCTGGGGATGGTGTGCGTGTGCTGTTGATTGACGCCGACGAACACGTCGGGCCGTTGGCCATGTTGCTGGGCGTGTTGGCGCGTGCGAGCTGGCAGGATCTGCGCGGCGGTCGTGTCTCGCCATTCGACGTGCTGACGCCCGTAAGTACTACACTCACGCTCGTGGCTGGCGGCGCCGCCCACCACCACGCCACCGCTGCGTCCACCGCGCTGACTGCCGCCGAACGCGCTGCGTGCATGCGCCGCGTATCCACGCTCGCGCAGGGCATGGACCTGGTAGTGATCGACTGCGGTGCGCGATTCGAGTCGGTGACCGCATGTATCACACCGCACGCGGGCGAGCGACTCGTCGCGGTCGCGGCCGGGGCCGATCCGATCGGACTTGCCGCTACCTACGCACTGTGCAAAGCGGTGCACACCCGCCACGGTGCCGTACCACTGGATGTACTCGTTAATCGGCATGAGGGAACCGAAGCGATGCGCTGCTTCGACGCCATCGATGCCGGTGTTCGTCAGTTCCTCGGCGGCACGACCCTGCGGTACGCGGGCGCCGTGCCAACCGATCCGACGCTCGATGCTGCCCTGCGTGCGGGGATGCCCTTCCCCGACGCGGCCGCAGGATCACCCGCCGCGATCGCCGCTCACGATGTCGTGATGCGATCGCTGGCCGGGACATCATCAAATCGACCAGGTGTCTGATTGTGACCTTCGCAACGCCTTCAGGATCCGCCGCCATGAACACGTCGCTCTGGCAGTCGTACCACTCCGGCTGTGACACTGCCCGTGACCGCCTGCTGCAAGAGCATCTCGGGTTGGTGCATCACGTCGCCCGGCAAGTGTCACGCACACTCGCGGTCCGCATTGACTTCGACGAGTTGGTGAGTGCCGGCACGATGGGGCTGATGGCCGCCCTCGAGAGCTTCGATGCCTCGCGCGGTCTCGCGTTCAGCACGTTTGCGGCGCCGAGAATTCGTGGCGCGATTCTGGACGAATTGCGCAAGCAGGATCACGTGCCCCGGTCGGTTCGCAGAAAAACGCGAGAGATCAGTGCGGCACGCGAGGCGTGGATGCGCGAACATGGCCGAGCACCGGAAGACCGCGAACTCGCCGCGCAATTGAATGTCGACATGGAAACACTCTGGCGTTGGCAAGCCGACGTCGAGGGTGCGCATCACATCCCGCTCGACCGGGCACCGGGCGAACGCGACACCAACTCGCCGGCGCCGGCCGAATTGCTCTCCGGCGGCGAAGACTCCGAAGTCGAAGACCAACTCACGCACGAGCAGGAAGTCGTGCACCTCAAGGACGCCATTCTTCGACTCAAGGAGCAGGAGCGCATCGTGCTGTCGCTCTACTACTTCGAGGAACTCAAGTTGCACGAGATCGCCAAGGTGCTCGAGCTCACCGAGTCGCGCGTGTCGCAGATTCGTTCCAAGGCGCTCAGCAGGCTACGCGTGGATCTTCAGCCATTGCGGGCGCGCGTCGCATGAACACGCGGCGCCTGTTTCCGCCCGGATTCGCCATGATCGAGCGTATTCGCGTCGCGGCCGCGGCGTCCCTGTTCATCCGTGGGTTGCTGTTGGGCGCACTCGCCATCAGCGTCACTGTCGGCGGTGTGCTGGCCGGCGCCCTGGTGGTCGCACCGGTAGTCGCCCAGGCTTCGCAACCAAGCGCGACGACGTCCTACGTGCGGAAGGCCGTTGCGCGTGCGCTGGCCGCCCGAGCCAGCCTGCTGCGCGACCTGCCAATTCCGGTCACCCGCTATGCGCCACCAGTGCTGGCCGTGATTTCGATTGTCGGCGCCCTTACGGCCGTGTTCGTGCGTCGAGAGCCAGCATCGGTTCGAAGTCTTGGCCGAGTCGCCAGCAATCGCCTACGCACACCGCGCGCAGTGGAAGCTATGGCTGCCACCGGTGCCTCAACCCCCGACATCGCCTGGCGCACCGGCCTGCCAATCGACGCCGTTCAGTTGCTCCTTGCCATTTCGTCCGCCCCTCGGCAACTCCAGCCGCCAGCGGCATGATTTTCCCTGGGTACCGCTTCATCCGTCTCCCGTCTTCTGTCTCCCGTCTCTAAGCAAAGCGTCACGTATCAACACGTTAGGCCTGTTTATCTCCTTCGTGCCACCGTGGCCCGACCGTTGCGTTTAGGGTCGGTGAGTTCGTGCACCCTTTCCCCAGCACGCCATGCCCGATCCCGTACGTCCAAGCGGAATGTCCAGCGCTGCCGCCGCCCTTCAGATGCTGGAGCGTCGACAGCAGGTACTGGCCAACAATCTCGCCAACGCCTCAACTCGCGGTTTCAAGGCTGAAACGGCGTTTGCCCGCATCATGGGCGACGCATTGGCCACAACCGACACGGCGCTTGACCTGACGGCCGGAAGTCTCACTGAGACGCACAACCCACTCGATCTGGCGATCGAAGGCGACGGATTCTTCGTGACGCAGACCCCGGGCGGCGAACGTCTGGTGCGCAACGGCAGCTTCCGACTCGATGCCGAACGGCGCCTGGTTGACGACCACGGCAACGCCGTGCTCGGTGACGACGGTCCGATTACGTTGCCGCCGGGAATGGCCGAGATCGACGAAAGCGGCCTCGTGAAAGTGAATGGCAAGCCGCTCCAGCGACTTCGCGTTGAGCGAGTCCCTGAGGGCACTCCCCTCCAGCATGAAGGCGGCACCCGATTCCTTCCCGTTGCCACACGACAGTCCGTGCCGCCGACCGAACGCACGGTGCGCCAAGGCTTCATCGAGGAGTCCAACGTGAACCCGATGTCGGCGATGACCGCAATGCTTGAAGTCCTGCATCGCTACGGTGCTGCGCAAAAGACGCTGTCCACTATCGACGCTGTTCGCGGAATTGCCGTGAACGATCTCGCCAAGCCCGTTTAACCAATACGCATCCATGAATCCCGCATTGAGCGCCGCCGCCACCGGCATGAAGGCGCAGCAGACGCGCACCGAAATCATTGCAAACAACCTGGCCAACGTGAACACGCCGGGCTTCAAACGCAGTCGCGCGCATTTCGAGGACCTGCTGTATCAAACCGTTCAGGGGCAACAGATCCTCGGCGATCCCGACGCGCAAACCGCGCCCGCGATTCAGGTGGGACGCGGCACGCGGCTCGCCGGTGTGGAGCGCGTGCACCAACAGGGTCCGCTCGAACAGACGGGCCGCAATCTGGATATCGCGGTGGAAGGCGAGGGGTTTTTCCAGATCCAGATGCCCAACGGCGAGACCACGTACTCGCGTGACGGCAGCTTCCAGATCTCCGATCAGGGGTTGCTCATCACGAGCGGTGGTCAGGCAATGCAGCCACCTATCCGCGTACCGGCCGACTCCGTCGAGCTCACCATCTCTGCAACCGGTATCGTCACGGTGCGTCGAGGACAGGACATTCAGCCTACGGAGATTGGTCGCGTGGAGTTGGCCCGCTTCGCAAATCCGTCGGGCTTGCTCGCGCTGGGGCAGAATCTGTACGCGCCCACCGCCGCGTCGGGCCAACCGGTTGTTGGATTCCCATCTGATGAAGGCATGGGTCGACTGCAACAGGGCAGTCTCGAAGGCAGTAACGTGGAGATCGTGCAGGAAATGGTGGAGATGATCAGCGCGATGCGCGCCTATGAGATCAACTCGAAAGCCATCAAGACGGCCGACGAGATGGGCCAGATTGCCAACAACATCACGCGCTGATGCGGGCGCGATTTGCCATGCTGTCCGCTGCATGCGCGATGGGTTTCGTGCCAACGCAATCGGCGCAAAGCCAGTCGCCGATCGCGTTGCCCAACATCAGGGCAACCGATTCGGCCGCGCGCGGCACCGTGCGTGTGCAACAGTCGATCGCCACCCGCGCGCTGCAGCGTGGCGACACGCTCCGCGCCAACGACTTCGCGGTGGTTGACACCAGCATCGTGTGGCGATGGTCCACCATCGCACCCGATACGACCCGCGCCCGCAGTGGTTGGATCACGCGTCGGTCAATCGCCGCCGGCGAAGTACTTCGCTATCCCGCCGTGAGCGCCCCACCAATCGTGAACGCCGGCACGCGAGTGTCCCTGATCTATCAGGATGGTCCCGTGCGCATTCTGCTGACTGGCGTCGCAACCAACACGGCGCCTTTAGGCGCTGCGGTTGGCGTACGCATTGATCCAACACGTCGGCTCGACGGAATTGCCGTCGCGCCCAACACTGTTCGACTCCGCTGAGACCGACCGCCATGCCCCGCGCCGTCATCGCACGTTGTTTCCCCGTGCCGCTGTTTGCCGTCACATCGCTGTTGTTGCGCGCTCCGCTCACCGCGCAGACGCCACCCACGGCACCGGCAACCACACCACCGCCTGCCACCGCGTCGGCATCGACTGTCACCGCGCCGGCATCGACTGTCACCGCGTCGACCGCCACCGCGTCGACCGCCACCGCGCGCCCGGTGCGTGAGTCGTGGACGTCCGACCGACGCAGTTTCGTGGTCGGTGATCTCATCACCGTGCTGATCGACGACTACACGATTGCCACGGCGCTCAAGGAAAACACGGCCACCGATTCGCGCACCCGCGGCCTCTCGGCCAGTGCCCGCCTGCCCACGTCAACCAAGAACGTGGGTCTCGATACGCGAAACAGTGCCGATCAGCAACAACGCGGATCGTCGCGTCGAGAGAATCGCTTCCAGAACGAACTGAGTGTGCGCATCGTGGCCATCGCGCCCAACGGATTGCTGCAACTCAAGGGCACCAAGAACATCAACGTCGACAAGTCGGGCCAGGATATCGTGTTCACCGGCTTCGCCCGACCGCAGGACATCTCCACCACCAACATGGTGGAATCGAATCGTGTGGCCGACGCGCAATTGGGTTACCTCTCGCCCGGTCCGCTCGGCAAGCCCAAGTCAGGGCTGATCAGCAAAATCCTGGGAGGACTCTGGCCATGACCAACGCCACGTGTGAAATCAGGCGAGCGCGTGTCGCGTGTTTCGCCGCGCTAGCCGCAGGACTGCTGTGTATTCCCACGCTGTCCCGTGCGCAGGGCGATGTGAAGATCCGCGACCTCACCTCGCCGGAAGGCGCGCTCCCGGTGCGGCTGGTTGGCTATGGATTGGTCATCGGCCTTGATGGAACCGGCGATCGGGCCATTGGTGGCCAATCCGCCGGTCAGACGGTGCAGGGTGTCCTCAATATCCTGCGGCGTTTCAATATCGAAGTGCCGGCCGAGTTGATCCGCATGCGCAATGTGGCGGCGGTTTTGGTGACGGCCGAAGTGTCGCCGTATCTGCGATCCAGCGGACGTTTCGAGGTTCACGTGTCGTCCATGGGCGATGCGCGTTCGCTCAAGGGCGGCGTTCTCTATATGACGCCGCTGGTTGCCGATCCGAACGGACCACCGCTCGCCACGGCGCAAGGATCGGTGCTGCTCAGTGAAGGCGGGGCCACAACCCGCTATGCCACCACCATCGAAACGTCCGCACGCATCCCCACCGGCGGCGTACTCGAGGCCGACTTGCCGCGACCGACAATTGCCGCAACGTCGCGTCTGCTGTTGCGCGAACCCGATCTCGGCACGGCCACCCGCATTGCCACGGCCATCAATGGCGCGTTTGGTGAGAAGACCGCCGTTGTCGAAGACGAAGGCTCGGTGCAGGTCACGCTGGCCGACAGCATGGTGAAAGCCACCGCGTACACTCGCATTCGTGAACTCAGCGTACGTCCCGAGCGGGCGCCGCGAGTGGTGATCGATGCCAAGGACGGCACAGTGGTTGCCGGTGGCGACATGATGATCGGCACCGCCACGGTCAGTCACGGCGCCATTACGCTGGTGTTGGGAGCCGATGTCGCAACAGATACCAGCGCGATCCCCGGCAGCGTACGTTTGCCGCCCAACATCTCGGTGCAGCGGGTCGCTGCCGCGCTGCACGCCGTGCGCACACCTCCATCCGAAATCGCCGCGATTTTCGCCGCGCTCC
This sequence comes from Gemmatimonadaceae bacterium, assembly GCA_031419135.1. Lineage (GTDB taxonomy): Bacteria > Gemmatimonadota > Gemmatimonadetes > Gemmatimonadales > Gemmatimonadaceae > Gemmatimonas. The sequence goes on along the minus strand of JANOKE010000006.1, from coordinate 11,126 downwards.
GTGAGGTTGGTGCGTTGACGGCCGAGGTCATCGTAAGATGATCGACCCCATGCGTCTCTCGGCGACACCGCCGAACGCAACCGAGAGCCGTGACGCCAGGCTGAAGCGGGCTGCCCAGCAACTGGAAGGCGTGTTTGTGCAGCAACTGTACAAAACCATGCGCGATACCGTTCCACAGCAGGAAGGAATCGTTTCAGGGGGCGCGGGAGAGGAAATATTCACGGGGCTACTGGATCAGTACCTTGCTGCCGAGACTCCCAGGCATTGGGAAGGCGGACTCTCCGACGCGCTGGTTCGCCAGTTGCGTCGCGGTCTGCCTTCTGACGCGTCTGCAGCGGCGACTGCGGCGGCACCCACACTGCACTCCGACACCCCGTCATCCTGATGTCGCTCAGCCGTCTTCTCCCTGCGGTCGCGGCTCCCGTTCGACCGCCGACCGCGGTGCTCCTCGAGTCGTTGCACGATGCGCTCACCAGCGAGTGTCGGTTGCTCGATGAGCTCATCGTGCAACTGCGTCGTCAACGGCTCGCCGTTGGGACCGACGACATCCCGTGCATCGACGACAGCAATTTCGCCACGCACCGGATCCTGGCCACGCTGGGACAGGCGCGACAGCGTCGGCGTCAGCTCAATGTGCTGCTTGGCGGCACGGAAGACTGCACGCTGCGCGAGCTGGAAGGCCAGTTGGGCGATCAGATTGATGATCGTCTGCGCGGTGCGCGACTGCGGCTGCAGCAGGCTGCCGATGTGCTGGCTCGCGAAGTGGGCATGAATCGCAAGTTGCTGCGCGAAGCGCTGTCCACCAACGGCCAGCATGTCCGCACCCTCGTTGGCGAACCCGCGACGATGTCCACGTACGCCCAGGAAGGCGCCGTCCCCGTCGCGTCCGGCACACCGCGCGGCATCCTCGTCAACCGGACTATTTGATATGAGCTTCGGTTTGTTCGGCATCGCCCGCACCGCGCTGCTCACGCATCAGACAGCGCTCCAGACGATTTCACACAACATCGCCAACGCCGAGACGCCGGGCTATTCGCGTCAGGAGGCGGTGCTGGCGACGAACACGCCGGTACGTTTGCCGAATGGTATCGTGGGCACGGGCGTGCATGTCGAAACGATTGCCCGCAGGCGCGACATCATGCTGGACGACACGTTTCGCACCGCATCCGGTCAGGCAGGCGACACGCAACTGCGAGGCACGCTGCTCAGCCAGATGGAGGGTATTTTTGGCGAACCGACCGATGCCGGAATGTCAAACGCCCTCGACCAGTTCTGGAATTCGTGGAGCGATCTGGCCTCGACGCCCAGCAGCGGCGCGGCGCGCGCCGTCGTACAGCAACGCGGCCGTCAGGTGGCGCAGCTGTTCAACAACTACGACGCCCAACTCACTCAGCAACGCGCGTCGTCCGTTGAACGCCTGTCGGGAACGATCACCCAGATCAACGCGTATGCGCAGCAGGTTGCGGATCTCAACAGCCGCATCACCTCATCCGAGAGTGGTGGCAACAGCGCCAACGACTTGCGCGATCAGCGCGATCTCGCCCTCGATGGACTTGCCGAAATTGCCGGCACGCGGGTTCTCTATCAGGCCAACGGTACGGTATCCGTGCTGCTCGGAAACTCGACACTGGTTGACGGCAACACGGCGCGGCCGGTCTCGATGCAACTCGATATCCCGGTGCCGCCACCGACGGTGACGCCCAGCGACATCCCCATGCGGCTTCATCTGGGCGATTCACCCGATCGAATGATCGCGCCGGGCGGAGAACTCAAAGCACTCGTCGACATCATCAACACCGACATCCCCACGCTGCGCGCTCGGCTCGATACGTTGGCGGCATCACTCGCCACCGTGGTCAACACCGCGCACACATCGGGTTTTGTCTTTGCGGGTAACACCATTCCCGGCGCCGCAGCGGGCAATTTCTTTGACGCGGGCACTGTTGCCAATCCCGTGCGCGCCAGCACCATCACGCTTGATGCGATCATCGCCGGCGATGCGTCGCAGATCGCGGTGAGTGGTGACGCCAACGCGCCGACGGACAATGCCGCGGCGCAGGCGCTCAGCGCGCTCCGCACGGCAGCGGGGACGGTGAGCTACACCAATCCGACTGGTGCGATCGAAACCGGCAGCTTTCTGGGCTTTTTTCGCAGCACCGTGACCGCGCTGGGCATCAGTGTGAAGGCGGCGGAAGATGATGCCACCGTGTTTGGCATTCTGACGGCGCAGGGCGAAGCGCGCCGCCAGTCGGTGAGTGGCGTGAGCACCGACGAAGAACTCGTTAACCTGATGCGTGTGCAGCAATCGTATACCGCCGCCACAAAGCTCATCAAGACGGCCGACGAAATGTTGCAAACCCTGCTGTCGCTGATCTGATCCACGATGCTCATACTCGGACGCCGCGAAGGCGACTCGATCCTGATTGAAGGCGGCATTCGTATCGTCGTCGTTTCCTGCGACCGCGGCGGCGTGCGCATCGGGATCGAAGCGCCGGCGCATGTGAAGATCCTGCGCGGCGAGATCGCCGACACGGTGGCGCTGGAAAACCGGCGCGCGACCACGCGGCCATCCACTTCGCCCTTGTTCGCGTCGCTCATGGCGGCACCCGCCGCCGTACCCACTGTTCCGGTATCCGACGCGTGACTCGCGCGTCAGTCGCGTCAGTCAAGTCACTCGCGTTGGGCGCGTCAGTCGCCTTGGGCGCGTCGAGCAGCCTGCAGCGTTGGAATAACGACGGTCGCCCCGCCATTCCCGGCCGCGCCCGACCCGCCGAACGGAGCCAGCAACCAGTTCACCGCTTGCACATCGCGCGAGGTGTCGGCGTCGATCTCACCCAGGCTGCCATTGGCACGCCAGCCACGCGCCGCGATCTGTACACTCTCGGTGCTGCAGGAAATAGTGATCTCGACACGCCCACGTTCGTTGATGGCGCGCTGCGCCGCACCAAGAATCAATGTGACCGCCATCGTCAGGGCGGCGGGATCGGCGTACGCCGCCTGCAGATCGCCATCGAGCATGACCACAGTGTTGATGTCCCGTGCGTCGGGATGATACGACTGCAACGCCATGGCCTGGGACGTCGTGTCGGTGGGCACCACCGGCTCCGCCGCCGCATCCGCGCGGTGCGGCAGCAGTCGCATGTGCTGCAGCAGCACTTCCAGACGCTCGCTCTCCTCGCGCAGCGCTGCAGTCGAGGTGACGACCGATGCGGGTTGCATCTCCAGCAGGTACGACACCGCGCTGATACTCCCCACGCGGTTACTCAACGCGTGTGTCAGCCCGCGCAGCAGATCGTCATGCACGCAGAGCCAACGGGCCGCGCCCGTTTGCACGCCGCCTACTGATTCGTCCACTCACACTCCAGGATCGCACGCGTGCTCGTCATCATTGGCCTCGTCATCGTGTTTGGAGCTGTGGTCGGTGGCTATCTCATGCACCACGGCGAGCTGATGGTACTCGTGCAGCCCAACGAGTTTCTCATTATCGGTGGAGCCGCCGTTGGAACCCTCATCATTGCCAACCCGCCGGCCGTATTGAAGGACTGTTTGGCGCAGACGATTGGCCTGCTCAAGCCCAACGCCTACGGCGCCAAGGCGTATGCCGAACTGCTGCAGGTACTCTACGAGATCTTTCAGAAAGCCCGCAAGGACGGCCTGGTTGGACTCGAATCGCACATCGAGAATCCGGAAAGTAGCGACATCTTCCAGAAATATCCGTCGTTTACCGGCAGTCATCACGCGGTCGCACTGCTGTGCGACACGCTGAAAGTTCTGCTCACGGGCACCGTGGAGGATCACAATCTGGCGGAGATTCTGGACGTCGATCTCGACAAGCATCATCACGAAGCCATGAAGGTGCCGCACGCGATCACGATGGTCGGTGACGCCATGCCCGGGTTCGGCATCGTGGCCGCCGTGCTCGGCGTCATCATCACCATGGGATCGATCGGTGGCGCTGCGTCGGAGATTGGTGAAAAGGTGGCCGCCGCACTCGTCGGTACGTTCCTCGGCATTCTGCTCGCCTACGGTATGTTCGGACCGCTGGCCAAGGCCATGGAAAACCGCATTCACGCGGAGCACGACTACATGCTGTGTATCCGTACCGCCCTGCTGTCCTTCGCCCGCGGTGATGCGCCCATGACCGCCGTCGAGTTCTCGCGTCGCAATATCGAGCCGCATGAACGGCCAAGCTTCGCCGAACTCGAGGAGCTCACCCGGAAGAAGGCGGCCTGACGATGGCCGCCCGCGCCGGCAAGAAGGTCGTCGTCATCAAAAAGGTCATCAAGGGCGGCGGCGGACACCATGGTGGATCGTGGAAGGTTGCCTACGCCGACTTCGTGACCGCCATGATGGCGTTCTTCATGGTGATGTGGATTCTTGGCATGGACGACAAGACGAAGCAGGCCATCGAGGGCTACTTCGCCAATCCCGTGGGCTACAAGAAAGGGTACGGCGCCGGCTCGAGTCCCATCTCCACCGGCAGCGCGCCATCAAACGTGCAAAAAACGCAACTGCGCATGATCGTGCGCTCCACCGAACAGCGCACGTTCGAGCAGCTCAAGTCGCAGATTCTCGACAAAGTCGCCAAGAGCGACTCACTCAAACGGCTCCATGCCTTCATCGACGTACAGGTCACCAACGATGGCCTGCGCATCGAACTGGTCGAGACCGGCTCCGGCGATGTGTACTTTCCATTGGGGTCGGCTCGCATGAAGGCGGCCACCATGTTGGCCCTGCAGCTCATCGGCGCTGAACTCGCCAACATGAAGCATCCGGTGATATTGGAGGGTCATACCGACGCGGCGAGGTTCGGATCGGATGACGGCTACGGCAATTGGGAACTGTCGGCAGACCGCGCGAACGCCGCGCGACGGGTGCTCGAGACCGTCGGCGTTACAGGTGGACGCATTGTTGGAGTGACCGGCCTCGCCGATACGCACCCGCGTGTTCCGGACAATCCACTCGCTGCGGCCAATCGCCGTATCTCGATCCTGTTGCCCTACACGCAGGTGAATGCCCGCGACGCGTCGGCCGAAGACATGGCGGTCACCAAACGCGACTCGTTGGTGGCCAACATCGGCAAGCCGTTGCCGTAAGCCGCTCGCCGCATGCTCGGCGTCACGGAACGTCGGCCCCCGTGGTGGCGTAGTTTATCGCATGGCCGTCTCCCGTCTCCTCTCTCCCGTCTCTCGTCTCCCGCCGGCAATCTACCGGGCAGGCCGAGGTCGTCTCGCCTGCATTCTCGCCGTTCCGATCCTCATGACGGCCGCTGCTGCCTGCGACCGGACGCCGCCGCTTTCGACGGTCGACTCGCTCCTCGCGCGTGATCTCACCCTCGCGGCGGCCACCGCGCCGTCGCAGGTGTCACTCTCGCTCTCCGATACCGCGGCGAGTCCACCACCCATGGCGACGGTATTGGAGCAACGTGCGCCGCGCCAAACGGCACCTCGGCCGCCCGCCGTGACTCGTCGGCGACCGGCCCCATCTCCAGAAATGCCAGCAAAGGTTGTTGTGGCGACCACGCCAACACCGTCAGCGCCCGTCACCACAGAAGCACCACTCACGCCCGAACGCGTCGGCGTCGGCGCTGGCCGTCGCGTGATGGGAACTGGCACCACACTCGTTGGACGAACGAATTCTGAACTCTGTTCGCTGGCGAACCGTCCGGGAGACCGGATCGTGGCAATGCTCAGCGTCGATGCCGTCTCTGCAGACGGAACGACCTTGCGAGCCGGTACGCCGATTCTGGTCGAGATGGCGGCGCCCACGACCCCCGGCGAATTCGCCTTTCGGGTGAAGGCTGTGCAAGTGGACGGCGTGCTGATTCCGATCGACGGCTCGGTGCAGGTCGCTGGCGCGACCACCGAACGGCGGGTCTCGAAGGGCGGCGATCAGGGAAAGGTGATCGGCGGCGCCATCGCCGGTGCTATCCTGGGACGAATACTGGGGGGCGGAACGAAAGGCACGGTGATCGGCGCGGCGGGTGGCGCTGCCGCTGGCACAATTGCCGCCTCTCGTAATACTGTCACAGAGACGTGTTTGCCTTCCGGGGCAACGCTCACTGTGACGCTGTCCGCCCCTCTTGTACTCCCCCCAGGAGTTCCGTGATCGAAGTTGAGAAGTATACCAAGCTGTATGGGGAGATCATCGCCGTGAACGACCTGTCCTTCGCCGTACCATCTGGCGAAGTGCTGGGTCTCGTGGGCCCGAATGGAGCGGGCAAGACCACCACGCTGCGTGCACTCGCCGGAATATTGCAGCCAACGTCGGGCAGTATTCGTATCGCCGGCATCGACTTGAAAACACAGCCGGTAAACGCCAAAGCAAAACTTGCCTTCATCCCCGACGAGCCGCAGCTCTTCGACTACCTCACCGTCACTGAACACCTGCAATTCGTCGCCCGGCTATATGGCGTGCGCGATGCAGCGCCGCGCATCCCCGTGCTGCTGGAAGAGCTCGAGCTCACCCCGAAGCGTGACGCGCTGCCACCGGAGCTTTCACGCGGCATGAAGCAAAAGCTCGCCATCGCCTGCGGACTGCTCCATCAACCCTCTGTCGTTTTGCTTGACGAGCCGCTCACCGGACTCGATCCGGTTGGCATTCGGCGAATGAAGGAGACCATCACGCAACGCGCGCGTGATGGCGCGGCCGTGGTCTTGAGTTCGCACTTGCTGCACCTGGTTGAAGAATTGTGCACGCGCATTCTGGTCATTCGCCGCGGCCAGGCGGTGGCGTTCGGGACGATCGCCGAAATCGTAGTGGCGCACCCTCATCTGGCCGGCCGTTCGCTGGAAGAAGTGTTCATCGCGCTCACGGGTGATGGAATCACCGAATTGGCATCGGTATGAGCGGCGAGGTGCGCGAGGTCACCAGCACACCGTCTCCGGCGGCGGCGATGTGGTTTTTGTATGTGCGTACGACGCGCAATCGCCTGCGGGCCCAACTCAAGCGTGCCCGCAGCCCACGTTATCTCGTGGCCGTCATCCTTGGTGTGCTGTACATCTGGTGGGCGATGTTCCACAACACGGGGCTCAGTGGTGGTCCGCTTGCTTCGGTCATGCGCACCGATCTTGTCCTGCCGGTCCTCGCGGCATTTCTGATGGTGTCGGCAGCACGCTGGTGGATATTTGGTGCCGACCGCGGCACACTCGCGTTTGCACCCGCCGAGGTGCAGTTCCTGTTTCCCGCCCCCGTGTCGCGCCGCGCGCTGGTGAACGCGAAGCTGGTGCGTACCCAGCTTATGATCCTGCTCAACACCATCATTTTCTCGGTACTCCTGCGTGGTGGCAGTGATTCGGCGGAGGGATGGCGTCGCGGCATTGCGCTCTGGATCGGGTTTTCCGTGCTGGCGCTGCATCGGCTCGGTGCGGCGATCGTGCGGGCAAATGCCCTCGAACATGAACGTCCGGGGCAACGTCGAAGTCTGCTGCCCATTCTCATCTTCGGAACTTTGCTGAGCGCCGTCGCGTGGGGTGTCCTGTCGCGATTCAATCAGCTCCGCTTGGCCAGCAGTCAGGGATTCAAGGCCGCCAGTCTCGCGATCATCGACGCGTTGCAGCAGCCCATTCCGGCCGCCGCGCTCTGGCCCGTTCGCGCTGTGTTGGCGCCGGTGTTTGCCGCCGATGCCAGAAGTTGGCTGACCGCCGTGCCGTTCGCGATTGGCATTCTGCTGGTGCACTACCTGTGGGTTGTGCGACTGGACGCGTCGTTCGAAGAAGCGGCGCTGGAGGCCACACAGCATCGCGCCGAACGGCTGGTGCGTTTCCGTTCCTCGCAGATGGGCAAAACGCGCTCGAGAAAAGGCAAGCTTGCCCGCGTGCCGCGGTTGCCCATGTTCGGCCCGCCGTCAATTGCCGTCGCCTGGAAGAACGTCGCCGCTGCCTTGCGTGGTGGCGCATGGCGCTCGCAGTTGATCTCGTTCACCATCGGTCTCGTGGTGATGGCCGTCGTGATCCGCACCGCGTCGGAAGATGCGGCCGACCTCTTCCTCGGGATCACCGTGGGATGGGGCGTCATGCTCGTGTTCGTGGGGCCGGTGTGGATGCGGTTCGATCTGCGCCTCGATCTGCCGCGCCTGTCCATTCTGAAAACCTGGCCACTCCCGGGGCGACAGATCGTTGCCGCGGAGATCGCGGCGGTGACGCTGCTGCATTCGATCACGATCTGGTCGCTCATGATCGTGCCGATCGTGCTCGTGATGATGGACCCGACGCTGCTGGCAGCGAGCGCTGCCGGCCTCCCGATGTTTCTCTCCGTCGCCATCGGTATTCCCGTCTTGAACGCGCTCATGTTCACCGTCCAGAATGGCGCGGCCCTGCTCTTTCCCGCGTGGGTCAAACTCGGCGCGGAGGCGCGCGGGTTCGAGACGATGGGACAGAATCTGCTCACGATGGGGGCCACCACGTTGATAGCCGCCGTGGCGTTGGTCTTTCCCGTCGGCTTGGGGCTCCTGATTGTATTCCTGGGCCGATCGCTTAACGGATGGGCGATGCCGCTGGCAACATTTCTGGGTGGTATCCTGCTTATGTTGGAGTTGTGGCCGGTGGTCTTCTGGTTGGGCGACGTGTTCGACCAGACCGACGTCAACGACGTTGCCGTAGGTGCCTGACGGTACACACCGATTTCGCCGTCCTCTCCAGGACGTGATCACTCATCTCACTGTACGGTAGCGGCGCGGTCGTCGTCCACACGGTAAACGCGCCATCCGTACTCGCCTGCATTCCGTCATGTCGTCCGACGATTTCGAAGCGCCCGACAGTAGCTCAGGCGACGAGTTCTCCGACTCGTCAGCCGGCCACGAAGCACGCCCTGCCGTGTTCGTGACCACCCGTGAACCGGTCAATCTCACGGTGAACCAATTGGACGATCCGCGCGCGCCGGATTCCTCGGCGCTTGCCGCGTATATAGACGGTCGTCTGGTGGCGCGCAGCGCCATGCAACCCGACGCCATTGCCCGACTCGTGGACTTGCACTTGTTCGACGAATCAGTGCGTCTCGGGCTGTTTGCCTTCGAGGAGGCACCGGGACTGCAGTGTCGGCTCTTTGCCCTGGTTCCGCGCGCGGCGCTGGAGGCCAACGCACATGCCGCAGAGCCCTGGAAGGCCAGCGTGCCAAGCTACGAATCGATGAGCAGCCGTCTTGATGACGACGACGAGGATGCTGACGAGGATGATGATGGCAATAACGAGCCGACGGACGACGAGATCGACGATCTGATGCCGTTCGAAACCATTCTGCTGGGACACATCGTGCGCTTCGCCAAAGATCGACAGCATCCCGGCGATCTCGCCTCCGAAGCCGTCGATATCCTGCAGCGCATCATTCATGGCGCGGAATCGCTCGAAGATGCGGATCGCAAGGCGATCGACGACTTGCTGGGATCCCTGTAGCCCCGGATCGGTTCAGCGCGAAACGAACGCATCAGCCATCCACTGCAGTCGCTTCCACAGGAACGCGGCGTACATGGCGCGGCGTCGCACCACGTCACCACCGAACACGTTGAAGTAATCGTCGGGCACCACCGCGATGGCGTTCTCGATTGTCAGGCGTGAACAGCGCGGCGCCAGCATCTCGTGTGCCGACGACAATACGGGCGCCGCCCAGCCGAATACATGGCCGACAATATTGTAGGGGCGATGCGCCGAGTCTTCGCGCACGGCGCTCCAGTCATGCTGGAACGGCAACGCCGCCCCGTGGTCAATCAGCCAGTAGGTGCCGCGCCGTACCATGATGTTCGGGTTGGCCGGCGATCGATCGAGATTCTGCACCAGCATATCCAACCAGAGCACCGACGCGGCAACCTCCAGCGGAACACGTTCGTATTCGGCCGACGTGAGGTCGCGCGCCGTTTCCAGCAGCTCGAAGCCGACATTAATGCCGGCACTGGCGTTCAACAGGTCGCGCAGTTCGTCGCTCACATCGGCCGATGTCACATGGAGCGGCAGCTCCACAAAGGCGCGGCGCGGCGCGGCAAGCGAGAGTTGATCGGCCAGTTCGGCGACGATCAGTTCTGCGATCAGCGCCGGAGTTCCCTGAGCCGCACCACGCAGTTTCGTAAACCACAACCCGAGGGCGGTTTCCACGATCACGGGCGACGACGAACCCTGTCGCTCGCGACGTACCACGTGCGTGGCCTGTACGGTGATCGGCCCAACCCTCACGGCGTTCTCTTCGATGCGTATCATGCCGCGGCATGCTCACGTAGCCCTACTCTGGGTTCCACGTGCATACGGCGGTCTGGGCGTCGGAGGATGACCGGGCCTTTGCATGAAGAAGGGAAACGGCGATGCACGATGTCCTTCGCCAGGGTTAGCGCGAATCGCTGATGGGGCGGAAGGGCCCAGCGAGAGCGCGGATGCCGTCACAACGCGTTGGACAACCCGTTGCGCGAACGGCGGGCATGCTTGCGCGTGCTACGGCTTCCAGATTTTCGCGAGCCGGGAACGCCGAATTGCGGAGTCGTGTGTCGCCAAAGGCAGGGCGTGCGCACGAGCCGTCGCCGCAATGATTCGATCGGCGGGATCACCGTGAAAGGTTGCCGGCAGCCCGTGAAGGCCAACGACGACGTCGGCATTGAGCGGAAGAATGCGAATCGTGTCGGGCGCCGTCATCCGTCGGATCCACGGCTCGAACGGTTCTGTCGGTACCACACGACCACGCGCCACAAGCATCTGCACTTCCCAAATACTGATGGCCGCAATGAACGGGAGATGCTGCAGGGCCAATTGGTCGAGCGCTTTGCGTTCCGTCGCGCGCAGTTGGCGGGCACCCGTAAGCCACCACAACCACACGTGAGTATCCAGCAAGACGCTCAACGCAGGGCTTCGAAATCTGCGTCGGTTAGCACCGACTCACCGGGTTGGGCCAAACACACAGCGCTTCCACGCAGGCGCTCCCACGGCTTGGCCGAAATGTCGGTTGTTGTAGCCGCGGACGGCTGAAGCCGGGCAACGACGCGGCCATGTCGCGTGATGGAGACAGAAATCCCCGTCTGTTCTACTCGGCGAATGAGCTCCAGGCACCCACGCTTGAACTCAGTTATTGAAATGACCATTTTCTATCTTAATGTGGTCATTACGGATTCGGCAAGTACCGCGCCTTCACGTTCGGCGTAGGCCGTCATCTCC
>JANOKE010000005.1:0-1090 GCA_031419135.1 Gemmatimonadaceae bacterium | reverse complement strand
GGCTGTTGGCCATCGCGATGGGTCGCCCCTTCTGATCCCGAATGTAAAACGTGTCCAGCTGATGGCCCGCGGGAATCACTGCGTCGGCGATGCCAATGCGACGCAGGGCCTTGATCGCGTTTGCGGCGAGCACGACGCCGGCGCCAACAGCACCGATCGCCGGAGCGGACTCAAAAACGACCGGGCGCAGCCCCACGTTGCGCAGTGCAATCGCCGTCGCCAGACCGGCAATGCCGCCCCCGATGATCGCAATGCGAAGGTCCTGGTCTTTCATCCTGTCTCGATCACGGAGGGCTACGACCCCAGATACGACTGAATTCTCGCAAACAGCAACTGTTCCAGCGCTCCCGTGGTGCCGCACGACACTCGATCGTTGCTTGCCCCGCCCACCACATCGCGCGCCGTGGATTCAAACAACACGCCCACCGACGACCCGCCTTTCCCGTCGGCGTCGATCGTGGTGAGCAGCGAGATGTAGATGCGAAATGAGCTCGCGTTTGGCCCGGTCATCGATGAACCGCACGCGACAAGCTGTGTCATCGGCTTCCCCGCGAAGTTTCGCGATCGGTAGAAATCCGCGTTGCCGATTCGCCTGCCGGTTGCGTCGTCAACCGTGACCGGCACGCCGATGTTGGCGTAGGCCAGACGCACGGCCGCCGCAACCAATGCCGGAGACTTCGCAAACCTCGTTGTGGATGCAACAGCGGCATCCTTGTACAACGTGGGAATGTTGGGACCCGTGAAAAGCGCCGTAGGCTTTGGCGCTCCCGATGACGGCGGCGGCAGCGGGGCTGACGACGTGGGAACCGCGCGAACACATCCGACAAGCCAGACAACCAGCAGCACTCGGCGCATACGGCACTCCGTGAAGGACGACGCGAAACCGCGCGACAGAATAATGACGCGATGCGAGCGAACCAGCCACCGCACCCGAATGTCACCGCTCGTGTGCTCGCCACTGCATTTTTCAAACACCTCTTCCAATTGCGTCAATTTCAAATCTTGTAAAAGCTTATTTTCTAAAGCTGTATCGTCATTTGCGAGGTTTTCATACTCATAATCACTGAAATCACCCAAATCCATCCGTTTC
>JANOKE010000004.1:0-1708 GCA_031419135.1 Gemmatimonadaceae bacterium | reverse complement strand
CGATGGCGGCAAGATTCGTAGCACTACCAAGCGGGGCGAGTGGCATGCACGAATCGTAGAGATCAAGCACGCGGGGCGCCATGGGTCTCGATCCGTACGCGAGCGTGGAACCTCGGCTCAGCAGGGCGTCTTGTCCCCGGCCGCCTTCACCAATTGCTGCCGTGCAGTGAGGAACTCACTCCGATGCCGCTCGCGCCGAGCGGTTGGCCGTCGTGACGCGCTGACAGCAGGTATCCCGGAGCGAGCGCATCTCCCTCACGGTCTGCGTTGTACCAGCGGTCGACGACGTGGGAATAGTGGACAGTCTCGGCGACACGCTTCTTGCCCGAGTCGCGACGCTCGAAGCCGCCGTCCCAGCCGCATTCGCCGCGATGCAAGTGGCGCGCGATCGCATCGACCTCACGAAACCTCAGGGCGAACATCCGCGCTTGGGCGCCACCGATGTCGTGCCCTTCGTACCGCTCGACGGCACCACCATGGACGACTGCGTATGCGGGTGTCGTTGCCAAGCTACGTGGGAGTGGAAGGCCGAGCGAGTCTTACGGCGGGGTGCGAAGCAACTATGACAATGGTGCTGAAGAAGAGCGCTGGATCTAACTGAGGCAGGGCGAGCCGGAAGCGAAAAGCAGGGCCTTAGAAATGCCCGCGGCAATCGTCAACTTTCCCAACGCTTACCAGATCCGCCGCACGCCGAATGCATCGAACACGACGTCATTGGACAGCAACGCCATTTTCTCTTCGAGCGACTGGGCGATCAGCATTCGGTCGAACGGATCGCGATGTTCCCCGGCGAGCGAGCCGGCAACCTGGCCGTGGTCAAGTGTGACGGGCAGCGCTGAAAACCCCTGCTGGCGCACTTCACGCGCGAAGTCCACCGCAAGCGGTCCTGCGTCAGGGAGCTTTCCGATACGATGTTTGGTCGTCACCTCCCACGCGCTCGCAGCACTCACGAAGATCTCGTTCGACTCCACGGCAATGGTTCGGCGAGCGCGCAGCGACAACCTTTTGTCACCGGACAGCCACCACAGCAGGGTATGCGTATCGAGCAAAACACGCACGTCGTCCTACTCCTCCCAGCCCGCGAGCTCCGCGTCGGGGAGCGGTTCGAAATACGCGTCGGTCACGCGCACCTGTCCGGCGAGAGACCCAAACACACGCTTTGGAGCCGCGACGCTGGCGGGCACCAATCGGACTGCCGGTTCTTTCCCTCGCATAATGATCACCTCTTCGCCCGCTTCGACATCGGCGATTAGCTGGGACAGGGTGGTCTTCGCTTTGTGCACCGTCACGGTTTTCATGCGGCCCTCGAGCGCTGGAAGGTGGGCCTCGTCAATGCTTAGCTAAGTATAGTAGCTAATAGGTGTAGAGTGCCGAATCGCGACTTCAAGAGCGAGTCGGGCAACGGGAAAGCGGCAGCGATCCGCCGAGCGGTCGCCGTGTCGCCCTTGTCGAGCGCCGCTAGCGCTGCGAGCTCGGTGAGCGTGGTGTCCATCCGACCGTTCGTCCATTTGCCGAGCAGCGCGCGATACAGCGTGTCTCTCGTGGCGAGGTAACCGAGGTACAAGGCGCTTTGCGACTGGTATCGCACTTGCCTGCCCACATTGTTGTCGAACCCATCGATCGCGCGCGCGCCTGCCGAGAGGATGCGCTTGGTCTCGGCCGAAACCGGCGCACCCATCGCCACGTTGAGCACGGTCTGGTTCCAGCG
>JANOKE010000003.1:0-5435 GCA_031419135.1 Gemmatimonadaceae bacterium | reverse complement strand
GACGTACCGAAAGTTAGCGACACAAGACGTTCGGCACAGCGGCGCCAGGGCCGATCCGTTCTGTCCGGTTGGATTGCCAACCAAGGGCGCACGCCATACGCTGAGGGGATGAACAGTCCGCGCCTGCCCAACCCCGCCACGCTGCCGACTCCACTGACGGCTACTGGCGAACTGCGCGCTGCGGCCGCCACGGGCTTCGTACTCGAACTCGCGCGCGCATTGCACGAGTACGGCACGCCGTCGCATCGACTCGAAGTGGCTCTCGAAACCGTGGCCACACGACTGGGACTCACCGCGGAGTTCTTCTCGACGCCCACCAGCATCATGGTGGGGTTCGGGGAGTTGATCGATCAACGCGTGCATCTGCTGCGGGTTGAACCGGGCGCACCCAACCTGGGCCACCTCGCGCAGGTCAGTGATATCGTGCGCGACGTCGTGGATGGTTCGACCTCACCCAGTGAAGGGCTGCAGCGTCTCCACGCGGTCAAGGCGCAAGCACGCCGATGGCCCACGTGGCTGATGCTGCTGGCGTTTGTGCTGTCGTCGGCGGCAGTTGCCTGCTTTCTGCGTGTGCGCGTTGGCGATGTCGCGGTGGCATCGATGCTGGGACTGATCACGGGCGCAATCGCACTGGCCACCGCTGCATCGGCCACCTGGCGTCCGGTCACCGAGCCGGTGGCAGCATTCGTGGTCACCACGCTGGCCCTGACCGTTGATGTCTTTGCGCAAACCGACACGGGCTATGCCACCTCGCTGGCCGGACTGATTGTGTTGCTCCCCGGACTCACGCTCACCGTGGCGCTCACCGAACTCTCCACGCGTCATCTCTCGTCGGGTACTGCACGTTTGAGCGGCGCGCTCGTGGTATTCCTTGGACTCGGGTTCGGCCTGGCACTTGGCGCGAAACTGGGCGGACTGCTTGGCCTCGAACTGCGCGAGCTGTTTGGCAGTGGTGCCGCTGACTGGCTGTCGCGCGCACCGCTTCCACCATGGACCGAGTGGGTGGCCCTCATCGTGGCCCCACTCGCCTTCACCGTGCTGCTCAATGCCTCGGCGCGTGACGCGGGTTGGATCGTGCTCGCCTGCGTCGGCGCCTACCTTACGTCGCGCATCGTCGGCGCCAGCATGGGCGACGTATTCGGCGCGTTTCTCGGCGCCTTTGTGGTGAGCGCGGGCAGCAACGTCGTGGAACGTCTCTTCCGTCGTACGTCCATGGTGACGGCGGTGCCGGGCCTGCTGATCCTGGTGCCGGGTTCGATCGGCTTTCGCAGCATGACGTCGCTGGTGGACGATCAATACGACGTGGGGATCGCGACGGCGTTTCGCGTGGGGCTCATTGGCATTTCGCTGGCGGCGGGGATTCTTGCGGGCAGTGTGGCGACCAGTGCGATGCGCTCCCGCGTGGTACGTCGCGGGGGATAGTTCGGGCGATTTCTACCGCAGGGAACTCAGAGGGCGCGGAGGAGCGCATACGCTGATTCTGCCTTGATGGCACGGACGCGCTTGCCGCTTGCGACTCGCGCGCTGTTCATCTGCGGCCCCTGCGGCCCTGCGGTAGATCTTCAGCCCTGCCAACCGCATGCGCCAAAACGCTTCGGCGCGCGTCAACCCTCGCTACTGCGCCTTCGCGATCGCCCGTTCCCGCGACTCATCACGTCGCGCCACCGTGGCCCGATACGCCGGACGCCCCCACGCGAGAATCGCCAGCGTGAGCGTCATGCCCACCACCGTGCAAATCGCCAGCGACCAGCGCAGCGATGCGTCGTTGCCGTACACGCGATCGGTCACCAGCGCCACGGCCGTCGGGCCAATGCCGCCGGCGAGTCCCACCATGAGTAGAAAGATCGCACTGCCCTGACCGCGCATGCGCGATGGCATGGCTTCAGCGATCGCAGCATTCGCCGCACCCCACGGCAACGCCGCAAACAGATTGACGGGCACCAGTAGCGCAGCCGCGAGCGTGGCCGACGGCACAATGGGATACAACCCCGCAAATACAATCATGCCCGCTGCGCCCACCATTCCTATTCGGAGGGGCCCGTCGGTGACCCCTCGCCGTGAATAGCGATCAACCAGCCAGCCTCCGAGCATCGCTCCCAGCGGCCCGATGAACGCCGTGAGCGCGCCCTGCAGTGCACCGGCTTCGCCAACCGACCATCCGTGAGTACGCACGAAGAACGCTTGCAACCACGCGCCGAGGCCCCAGTTCACCGAAGCGGAGCAGGTGAATCCGCCGCAAAGGGCCATCATTGTTCGAGCGTTGCGACGCAGATAAGCAATCACCTGGGTCAGCGGCACTTGATCGGCGGCCCGCTCTCCCGCCGTGCGTTCGGGCTCACGCACCGTGAGCATGAGCAGCGCTACAAGTAGCCCCGGCAATCCGATGATGAAGAATACCGTCTGCCACGGATGCACCGAACCTACGACGGGAAGGATGACAAGTCCTGGCCTGTCGACGGCGTTCACCGCCCACGCGCCGATCGCGTACGAGGCACCCGAGCCGAAAAAGGTTCCCATCATGTAAACACCCATCGCGGTGCCGAGTCGCCCGCGCGGAAAGGCATCGGCAATGATGGATACCGCCGACGGTCCCAGTGTCGCTTCACCAACACCCACACCGATGCGGGCCATCAACAGTTGCCCGTACGAGCGCGTCACACCCGTGACCGCCGTCATCAGGCTCCACAGGGTCGCACCAATGGCCACAATCACGGTGCGACGTCGTCGATCAACCAACCGTCCAATCACCAGTCCAAACACCGAAAAGAACAGGGCGAAGCCGAAGCCCATCAACAGACTCACCTGCGTGTCGGAGAGTCCGAGATCGCGCTTCAGCGGACCAACAAGGGACGTGAAGATTTGCCGATCAAACGCCCCCGACACATTCGCCAGTGTCAGAATAGCGACGGCATACCATGCCTGTCCGGCGCTCAGGCCACCGCGGAAACCGCGATCCTCGACCGGTGGGGAATCGTTGACAGAAGTCGCATCAGTTAACGCCATATGCGCAACAAGCTGACAGCCTGCACGCCATCGCGCACCCCACACACCGGAATTGGAGTCGGGGTCGGCTGGCCCCCGTGGGTGTCCGGCGAGAGATTCCGATATGTCCACACGCCTTCCGTCTGACGCATCCGGAGCGCCCGCCTCCGCGACAGACGTCGGAATCACCCTCACCGTTGAATCGTTTGTCCCGTATGGCGTGCTCGCATCGGTCGGAATCGGTGTCGCATCGCCCTTCCGCGCAGTACCGCGCGAGCAGTTTGAAATGCACGGACTTCACCAAGCCGAGATCGCACTCGCCGCGTCGTTGCCCGTGCTGCAACGTGCCGGATTTATTGCCGGGCGACGAGCCCTGCGGGCGGCGCTCGGGCGTGTCGCTCCCGCCACGGCGATCGGGCCATTGCTGCGTACACACCGCGGTGCGCCGACCCTGCCAACGGGATTGACCGGGTCCATCAGTCACAAACGGTCGCGCGCCATCGCTGTGGCCGCGCCGTCAGACGGTGATGTGCTTGGCGTTGATCTCGAAGCGCGCCCGCAGGACGGCGACCCATTGCGACATTCAATCGCCGATCGAATTCTCACGGTGTCGGAACGCGAGCGCATTGATGGTCTCGACGCGTTGGCCCATCGAGAGACAACGCTGGTGCACTTCGCGCTTAAGGAAGCGGTGTATAAATCCATCGATCCGTATGTCGGGCGTTACGTGCGCTTCACCGAGGTGGAGTTGGACGTGCGCGCCGACGGTTTCGCCGTAGTGCGACTGCTGCTGCCGGAGGCGAGTGTGCAGGAGGTGGCCGTTAGCGCGCACTGGCGATTCGAGGGGGACTGGATTGTCGCGATGGCGCGCAGCCATCGCCCCTGAGCCCATTCACACGGCGATCGCTTCGTGCATCGCGACACCGCCGCCAAGATGTCGCGTGACGCGTACCACCTGAAAGCCACTGTCGGCCAGGAGCGCGCTGCACTGCTGCCAACTCACGAAGTGATTGATACTGCGGCCAATGTATCCGTACACCACCGGATCGCGATGCCACCACCAGCCCACGGCGTTGCCGGCCACCTGCAGGTACCCCAGAAACAGCGTTCGCCAGAGCGCATGGTCCGGGCGATAAAAGTCCAGCAACACGAGTCGTCCACCGCGACGCAGCACGCGACGCATTTCGCGGATCGCCCGCGCTGCGTCGGGCACGTTGCGAACGCCATAGCCAGCGCTCACCACATCCATCGACGCGTCGGGAAACGCGAGCGCGGACATGTCGCCAATCAGGGTGCGTACGCGCGACGCGACATCGGCATCACGCCCGGCCAACCGGCGATTCGCCGCCTTGATCATTCCGCCCGACGCATCCAATGCCAAAACGCTCGCGGCGGGCAGGGCGCGCGCAATGCCGATGGCCAAGTCCCCCGTCCCTGCGGCAAGGTCGAGCACATCGCGGGGGGCCGTTGGCGCACTGGTGCTGCCGACGGCGGCGACAATCGCCGCGCGTTTCCAGCCGGCATCCATGCCAAACGAGAACAGCCGCGTGAAGGCATCGTAACGCGGCGCGATGACATCGAACATCGGTGTCACAAACGCCTGTTTGCACGCCGGATCACGCAAATGGGCTTCGAGATCCAGCGTCCCGAGTTTTCCCACCGGGATGCCGGCCGACTCGTGATCCGGTGTGCCGGGTTTCGCGACACGGCCCATCAGGCGATCTTTCCCGGATGAAGTTCTTTCAGCATGTCCAGTCCAGGCGCCGGGGCGCCGTGAGTCTTGCCAGTCTGGCATGGCTCGTGGTCGCCGTTGCCGGAACAGTACTCTTTGCCAAACAGGCCAGCGACAAAACCGAGGCCGAGTCACTGAATTTATCGACCGGCGCCTCCATCGTTGCCGGGGCCGACACCGCGCCGCAGCAGGCGCCAACCGCCGAACAAGTCGTCGGTGCGCTCAAGGTCCGCGATATTCGTGGCACCATCATCCCGCTTGTGACGAAGGGTGAACCGGCGATCCTCATGATCAGCTCGGTCACCTGCAGCTGGTGCAAGCGCACCCTCAAGGACCTTGGCGAGTTGTCCGCCGGCCGACCGTTGCCGCGCCTCAAACTGCTCACGCTCGAAGGTGCGGCCAGCGGCGTTCCCATGGTCTCCAAGGAACGCCTCACGGGTGCGCAGCTTATCGGTCCCGTTGGTGGCAACGATCAGGTGCTGCTGACATTCCGTTTTCGCGGCACGCCAACCTTTGTGGCGATCGATCGGAATGGGCGCGTGGTGGCCACCATGCCCGGCTATCCGATGCGGGAAGTTCTGAAAACATGGTACGCCGTAATGGTTGGCGACAGCGACGTTCCCTGACCGGACACGCGATCGCGAAAATCAGTCGACGCGTCGCGCCAATTTACGCCGATCCAGGGTGACCAGGATTGCGCACAGCGTGATCACGGTGGCCG
>JANOKE010000002.1:0-1784 GCA_031419135.1 Gemmatimonadaceae bacterium | reverse complement strand
GTCGGCCGTCAGAATCTGTATGACGCGCTCGATATCAGTCAGACTTATGCGGCGGGTTCCATTCCGGTCCTTGGCGGCGTAGTTGGCTTTCACCTGAACACGCTCGCCTCCGGGCCCATCAGGCGCACCACGGAACTGAATCCGTTTGGAGAACGTCTGGGCGGCAACGTGTTCGAATGGAACTCCACCGTGGTGGGTCTTGGCTATGCCAAGCGTTTGACCGATCGACTCTCGGTGGGTGGTCAGCTCAAGTACATCACTGAAGGTATCCCCGATGCTGGTACGCGCTGGCTCGCGTTCGACATCGGCACTCAGTTCAGCACCGGGCTGTACGGACTCACCATTGGCGGGGCGATCCAGAATATTGGTGGCACGGCGCGCGCCAGCGGCGCATTGATTCAGCGGGTCATCCAAACCACCGACGGTTCGGTGCTGTCAGAATCACGGCGCGTGCAGGTGTTTACCAACAACACGGAACTGCCGGTCGAGTTCAGACTTTCGTTGGGCACCGACCTGTTGGGCGGTGCGAACTCGTTGCTGGGCGGTGCGGGCGGTAAGAACACGCTCTCGGCTGAACTTTCCGTCACCGATGCCACCGACTACAGCACGCAATACGCACTCGGCGCGGAGTATGGGTTCCGCAACATGCTGTTTCTGCGCGGTGGCAAGCGCATGTACAACGATGGTCGCGACCGCGGCGACGTTGGGACGGTCGGTTTGGCCGGCGGGTTCGGCCTTCGGCTCCCCGTTCGAGGTCGGAGTTTGCGTTTCGACTACTCGTTCGAGTCGGCGGGCGCGCTGCAGAACATCCAGATCTTTTCCCTCGAGGTGGGCAAATGAGCCGCCTGCTTCGCGCCCTCACGCTTCTGGTAGTCTCGGCCAGCACATTGTCCGCGCAGGTGCAGAACAGGCAGTTCTCGGTGGTCACTCGCGTGGGGTCCATTACTCCAGAGCGATCCGCCAGCATGAACGTGGGACCGCTGATTGGCCTCGACACTGAGTACGCACTCAACAAGTACTTTGGCATTGGCACCAGCGTCGACGTGACGCGCACGAATACGCACCGCGAGGACTTCCTGACGCGTCTGCGCTATGGGAACGCGGGCCAGGGCGGTGGAGATTCGATCTACTACCAGTACGTCGGTCAGCCGATCAGCACGATCAACATCGGGGCGTTCGGTCTTGCGCGCCTGCCAGCCGGCAAGGTGAGTCCGTTTGTCATGGCCGGCGTGGGCACGTACACCATGATCGCCAACACCCAGGTGAACGGCAAAGCCACGCGCAAAAACGAGATCTCGTATACGTTTGGCGGCGGCGTGTGGTTCAAGCTGGGCGAGAAGGTGGGCGTGCAACTCGACGCCCGCGCTCTGCAGTTCCAGAAGTACGAGCGGAATTTTCTGAATCCGGCGGCTGGTCGACCCGAACTCAACACGCCGTTCCCGGAAGACTTCCGTGCTCCGCCACCGGCGAAGGGAACTGCGCTGAACACCATCTTGACCCTGGGATTTCGCTACATCCCGGGCGGCGCTACAGGGGGCAATTAACCGATGTCATTCATGCGACTTTTCATCGTCAGTGCGTTGAGCGCTGCCTTGGTTGTTTCGTCGGCCTGCGACGACAACCGCTCAACCAAGGCGGAACCGGTCGGGAGCCTCGGCTTCGGCACGAATTTCGCCAAAACCGCCTCGAACCTGCCGCGCGGTACTGTCACGTTTCCGGTGGCCATCGTGGCGTCGGCGACACCCAATACCGACTCGGTGATCGTCACGCTGGCCGGCCTCGAC
>JANOKE010000001.1:0-16682 GCA_031419135.1 Gemmatimonadaceae bacterium | reverse complement strand
TGTTTCGGGGCCTTCGAACAGTTGCAGTTGCCGTTGGCACGGGTTCGCGAGCGTTTGGGAATTCCGGGACTGTCCAGCGCCGCCGCCGACAATTTTCGCGACAAGGCCCGCATGAAAGACGCCCTGCGCACCGCTGGCGTGCCCGTTGCACGACACCGTCTCATTGGTTCGCGCGCCGATGCTGAGGCGTTTGTAAGTGATGTCGGATTTCCCATCGTCGTCAAGCCGCCCGCCGGTGCAGGTGCACTCGCCACGCATCGCTTCAACGATGGGGCCAGCCTCGCAACGTTTCTCCAGGCGCATCCGCCGTCATCGCACGATCCCATGCTGGCCGAGGAATTCCTGCGCGGTACGGAACACTCGCTCGAAACAGTGTCCATCGGCGGTAAACCGGTGTGGCATTCGCTCACGCACTATCATCCAACGCCGTTGGAGGTGATCGAGAATGCGTGGATCCAATGGTGCGTGCTGTTGCCGCGCGAGATCGACGATGCCGCGTTCGACGACATTCGGGCCGTTGGCGCACGGGCGCTCTCGGCGCTCGGCATGCACACCGGCCTCACGCATTGCGAATGGTTTCGGCGCACGGACGGCAGTGTCGCCATCAGTGAGATTGCGGCGCGGCCACCCGGCGCCCATATCACCACCATGATCTCGCGCGCGAATGATGTGGATTTCATCAACGCCTGGGTCACCTTGATGATTCATGGCACATTCGAACAGCCCACGCGCAAATACGCGGTGGGCACCGTATATCTCCGGGGCCAGGGCGCTGGACGGGTGCACGCCGTGCACGGGCTCGACGACGTGCAGCGGGAGTTCGGCTCGCTCATTTGCGACGTACGACTGCCGTCAATTGGACAAGGGCCCACCGGCAGTTATGAAGGGGAAGGCTACATTATTGTCCGACACCCGGAGACACGAATCGTGACACAGGCCATGCAGCGCATTGCCGCCACGGTTCGCGTTCAACTCGCCTAACAGAGCATACGCATGCCGCAAAACGTTTTGATGCTGACGCCAGGGTTCCCGGGCGAAATGCCGCATTTCACGCGTGGGCTCTCGATGCAGGGCGCGTCGGTATTGGGTGTGGCCAACGGCCCCGCGCACGATCTCCCGGAAATGGCGCGCCGTCACCTCGCGGAATACCTCCAGGTGAGCGACCTGTTCACGAACACCGCATCCGCCATCGAGCAGATTCGGCGATGGCTGGGCGGCCGCACCGTCGATCGTGTGTGCTGTCTGTGGGAGCCCGGTATCGAACTCGCCGCACAAATCCGCGAGGCGCTGGACGTTCCAGGACAGTCCCATGAACAGGCCCAGCGCTTCCGCAACAAGGATCTCATGAAGCAAGCCCTGCTGGCGGGTGGCGTACGTGTCCCGCGCGCCGAAACCGCGACCACCGCCAAGGCGGTGTGGGCCGCCGCAGAAATCATTGGGTATCCGCTCATCGTCAAGCCAATTGCCGGTGCCGGATCCATGGACACATTTCGCTGCGACGACGTGGCGGCACTCACCATCGCACTCGCCCAGCTTGGGCACATTGCCGAAGTAAGCGTGGAGGAATTCATCGACGGCGAGGAGTTCACGTTCGATACCATCTGTGCCCGCGGCCGCATGGAGTACTTTCACATCGGTCACTATCGGCCGCGTCCGCTCATCGCGCGCACCAACGAATGGATCAGTCCGCAAACGCTCAGCTACAAGCATGTCGACGACCCTTGGGTGGCCGGCGGTCGCGCGATGGGCGAACAAGTGTTGAAGGTGCTTGAATACGACACCGGGTTCACGCACATGGAGTGGTACCGCAAGGCCGACGGTGAAACGGTGTTCGGAGAAATCGGCGCCCGTCCACCAGGCGCGCGCACGGTCGACCTGATGAACTATGCCTCCGATGTCGATCTGTTCGAAGGCTGGGCCGAAGCCGAGCTCCGCGGCACGTTCTCACCCCAGATCGAACGAAAATACAACTGCGCGTGCATTACCAAGCGGGCCCATGGACAAGGGCGCATTACCCGCATCGAAGGACTCGACTCACTGCAGCAACGTTTCGGCGAATGGATTTGTACGGTCGATCTGTTGCCCATTGGCAGTCCGCGACGCGATTGGAAGAGCACGCTGCTGTCCGACGGCTATGTCACGCTTCGCCATCCTGATTGGCAGACTATCAAGGACATGGCCGATGCGGTGGGGACGGATCTCCAGCTGTTCGCCAGTTGAGCTTGTTGTTCCATTTGGCGACGAGCCACGCCGCCGAATCGCGTGAATGTGGCGCCAGAGCCCCACACTCAGTGGACCGGAGGCCACGATTCGTAGATTCCGTACGACGTGTTCCTAGGCAATGCGCTCGCCTCAAGGCGGCACGCGCCTTGCCTTGAGAGTATGCGGATGCGCATCGCGCTCGGCGAGCCACCGCTTCTTTCGTTGCAGGAACACCATGTCCAGAATCCTCGACGAGCCGCCGGTCGACCCGGTTCGCAGCTTCTTCTCGCAGCAATGCGTGCTGCTCACGGGGATTGCTTCCGGGATGGTCGAGCCGTTCGTGGGCGAGCCGCCACGTTCCTCACCGTTTCAGATGGGTCGCCGCGACGGCTATCACGTGGTGGTCGCGCATCTGGCGTCCAGCCGATCACTTCGCGAAGCTGCTGACAAGTGTCTGGCATTCGGTCGCGGTGTCGGTGAGCGAGCTGATGCGCACCCCTACGGTCCCGACTGGTGTTACGGCTTTGCGCAGGCAACGCTTGATGCCGCACGTGATATCGCGATGTATGCCGCGACGGAAACGCTGCCGGTGGTTGATAAGTCACGACTGCGGGCCGCCCGCACCGCTGCACGACATCTGTCGCCGCTGCCGGGACTCTGGCCCACGAGACCAGCGAAAATCGACCCTCCACGCAGCCACCACGAATGGTAGGCGTTGGGGCGGCGCTCACGTTCACGGGCTGACTGACCGGTACGCCTAAACGCGCGTGACCGATATATTGCCGGTCATGTCCAAGAAGCCCTCAACCGTATTGGACGCGCGCGCGCTCGACCGCACGCTGCGTCGCATCGCCGATCAGATCCTCGAGCACAATGCCGGTACGGACGACCTGATTCTCATTGGGATCCAACGCCGCGGCGTCCAACTCGCCGAACGCCTCGGGCGGATCATCGAAGAGCGCGAAGGCACCACCGTGCCCCGGGGCGCGCTGGACATCACGCTGTATCGGGATGATCTGCAAACGGTCGGCCCGCGACCGGTGGTTGGCGCCACGCATCTGCCGTGGACACTTGACGGGCACAACGTCGTAATTGTCGACGACGTGCTGTATACCGGTCGAACTGTTCGCGCTGCGCTTGATGAGCTGGCCGACTTTGGACGTCCGGCACGCATCGCGCTGGCGGTGCTGATCGATCGGGGAGGACGCGAGCTGCCCATTCACGCGGACATCGTCGGTCGTACCGTCACTGTGGCGGAAGACGATCGGGTTGATGTATTCGTCGAGGAGCTGGATGGGCGCGACGAAGTGGTGATCGCGTCGCGCAGCGGGGACTGAGCCGTGATCGGCCCGTTGGGCAAGGACCTGCTTGGGCTCGCGCCGCTGTCTGCGGAGCAGATTCGTCTTGTGCTCGATACAGCGGTGCCGTTTCGCGAAATTTCCGAGCGGCAAATCAAAAAAGTGCCGACGTTGCGCGGCATGACCATCGTCAACCTGTTCTTCGAAGCGTCAACCCGCACGCGTATTTCGTTCGAGTTCGCCGAAAAACGACTGAGTGCCGACACGGTGAACGTGGCGGTGGCCGGATCGAGCGTATCGAAGGGCGAGACGTTGGTCGATACCGCGCGCAACCTGGAGGCGATGAAGATCGATATGGTCGTCATCCGACATCCGGCGTCGGGCGCGGCGCAGTTTCTGGCGGAGCGCATCGAGTCCAACGTGATCAATGCCGGTGATGGCATGAACGAACATCCCACGCAGGGGCTGCTCGACCTGCTCACGCTGCGCGATCGGCTTGGGGATCTCACCGGCCGCCGTATCTGCATCGTGGGCGATGTGCTGCATTCGCGGGTGGCACGTTCGAACATCTGGGGGCTCGCGAAGCTCGGCGCCGAGGTGGCTGTCTGCGGCCCGCGCTCGTTGCTGCCCAACGCCATTGGCGAAATGGGCGTGACCGTGTTCGATCGCGTCGAGGCCGCCATCGAGTGGGCCGATGCGCTGAACGTGTTGCGGCTGCAACTGGAGCGTATGGAAGCGGGGTATATCCCGTCGTTGCGTGAGTACAATCGGGTGTTCGGCATCACCCGCGCGCGACTGGAGCGAGCACCGCGTGACCTCTGCATTCTTCACCCCGGACCGATGAACCGCGGCGTCGAGATTGACAGCGATGTCGCCGATGGCCCGCATTCGGTTATTCTGCATCAGGTCACGAACGGCGTTGCCGTGCGCATGGCTGTGCTGTATCTCCTCGCCGGCGGCAAGCCGGAACTCGCTGAAGCTGCCAAGAAGGGAGTGACGTGATGTCGCGTGCTGTGCCGAGAGATCTGTTGCTCAGAAGTGGTCGCATCGTGGATCCGTCACAGAATATGGATCTGATTGGCGACGTGTTGATCTGTGGCGGCCTGGTGGAATCGTGCGGCGCTACCATCGCCGCGCCCGAAAACGCAAACGTGATCGACTGCACCGGACTGGTCGTGGCACCGGGCTTCATCGATGTGCACGTCCATCTCCGCGAGCCGGGGCGCGAAGACGTCGAAACAGTTGCCACAGGCGCGCAGTCCGCAGCGGCGGGTGGGTTCACCGGCGTGTGCGCGATGCCCAACACCAAACCGGTAACCGACAATCAGGCCACCGTTGGCTTCGTGAAGCGGCGCGGCGAGGATGCCGGTTCTGCCCGCGTGTATCCCTATGGCGCCATCACCGTGTCGCAGAAGGGCGAAACGCTGGCTGAGATCGGCGAGATGGTGGCGGCGGGCGCCGTGGCGTTCAGTGACGACGGCCGACCTGTCGAGAGCGCGCACATGATGCGCACCGCACTCGAATACGCCCGCGCGTTCAACGTACCGGTCGCGGAACACTGCGAAGACATGTCATTGGCGCGCGGTGGTGCGATGAACGAAGGGGTGGTGTCGGCGCGGCACGGGTTGAAGGGCATCCCGGCCGAAGCGGAGGAGATCTACGTCATTCGCGACATCCTCCTCGCGCGTCGCACCGGTGGTCACATTCATCTGTGCCATCTCAGTACGAAAGGCTCCGTCGAACTCGTGCGCTGGGGCAAGGAACGTGGTGTCAACGTGACGTCGGAAGTATGCTCGCATCACATCTCGCTCACCGAGGATGCCGTCGAAGGCTACAACACGAATGCGAAGATGAATCCGCCGTTGCGGACTGCCGTGGATGTGGACGCGCTTCAGCAAGGCCTTGCCGACGGAACGATCGACCTGCTGGTTACCGACCACGCGCCGCATCATTACGACGAGAAGGAGCGCGAATTCGCCGATGCGCCCAACGGTATCGTGGGCCTCGAGACGGCGCTTGGTGTGAATTGCACGTACTTGCTGCACCGCGGTGTGTTGTCGCTGGCGCAGATGATCGATGCCATGAGTTGCAAGCCGGCCAACGTGTTTCATTTGCCTGGCGGCTCGCTGCGGCGCGGGAGCCTCGGTGATGTGTCGGTGTTTGATCCGACTCGACGCTGGATCGTTGACGCGGCGCGTTTCAAGTCGAAAGGACGCAACACGCCCTACGGTGGGCATGCGCTGACAGGACAGGCGCGTATCACCATCGTTGGCGGCCATGTGGTGTATCGCGCGGCCGAGTGACGGCCACGTGACGTTACTCGACGGGACATCCGTAACCGATCTGGAGATCGCGGAACACTCTGAGGCCGTCGCGCTCGGCTGTCGCCGACTGCACAGGGCCGGACTCCTTGCTGGCACCGAAGGCAATTGCTCCCTTCGGCTGCGCGATGGCACTTTGCTCGTCACCGCGTCCGGCGTGGACAAGGCAACGATCGGACCGCATCAGATCGTGCATCGACATGCCGACGGCACGGCCTGCCATGCGACACCGGACTCTGTGACGGACCATGCGTCATTTAGTGACAGTCCATGTCGCCCGTCGTCTGAACTGGAGATGCACCTCGGGATTTACCGCGTGCGCCCGGACGTGATGGCGGTGGTGCACGCCCATCCTCCCGTGGCCACGGGGTTTGCGACAGCCGGCAGAACCATTCCGGTGAACGTACTCCCCGAGATTCCGGTGGTGGTGGGTCCGGTCGCGCTGGTCCCGTATGCGCGTCCGGGAACGCAGGCGCTGTCGGAGGCGATGGGCCCTTTCGTTGAGGATTGCGAGGTGTTTCTGCTCACCAATCACGGTGTGACCACCGTTGGCCGCTCACTGACCGACGCGCTAACCAGATTGGAGAGTGTCGAACAGGCGGCGCGAATACTGCTGGTGGCTGAGATGTTGGGCGGCGCGCGAGCACTGCTCGCCGATGAGGCCGAGGCCTTGGCGGCGCTGTGGCGGCAGCCCAACGCGCGTGTACACTCTGGACAACTTTCCACGGACGCTCTTTCATGACAGAAACACACAACGTATCGATCGAAGAAGTTCGGGCCCTCGTCACCGAGCGGCAGCGGTACGATGACTGGTTGGTCGCGCTGGACGAGCGACGCGCCGAAACGCCCGTGCGTGTGTTTGAGCGCGTGCAAAACGATTATAGGGCGCGGCGACGGGACGTCATCAACCGACTGCGCGAACACGTGGGCGGACTTGCGCGTCTGAATACCGACCTCGATAAGCGGCTGGCGTCGCTCGCATCTCGACTGGACACGCTCGAAGACGAGCGGGCGGAGGCTATGCTGCGAACCGCGGTCGGCGAATTCGACTCGTCGCGCTGGGAGCAGGTGAAGCAGGACGTCGAAGCCCAGATCGCTCAACTCGCCGAAGAGCGGATGGCGCTGCAAGCCGAAGGCGACGAAGCGCGCACGCTGCTCACCAGTGCACGCGCCGAGCCCGAAGCAGGGGATTCGTCGGCATCGGAGACGGCGGACCCGATGAGCCATGCCACCGATCCTGTCGCGAATTCGATGGCACCACAACAGCGCGCGGTGCCAGCGATTGCCATCGCAATGCAGAACGACGCCCCGCCTGTGATCGTGTCTGCGGGCGACGAGTTGGCAGAACTCGACGACGCGCTCTCCATCTTTTCGCATAACGCACCAATCGAATCGTTCGGCGCCACGACTGGGTCAACGATCAGTGCACCCTTGCTGGATGTGTTCGACGATTCGGAACTGGGCGATCTGCGCACCGAGCCGAAAGCACAGGCCACGGCGACCGCCACGCCATCAGAGGGGAACCGCAGCGTTACCGACGCCAGCAGTGCCGCTTCGGCACCCGACGGATTCGACGATCTCGCGTTTCTGCGTTCCGTGGTGGATACCTCGGCGCCGTCAGGAATGGCTCGCCCCTCAGACTCTGATACTCAGCAAAAGACATTGCGCTGCACCGAGTGCAGCACCATGAATCTGCCCACGGAGTGGTACTGCGAGCGTTGCGGCGGAGAGCTGGCGGCGTTCTGAATGCGTTAGTGCTGACACGCAGATCGGGGCCGGAATCCATTGGATTCCGGCCCCGATTGCATTCGTACGGCGCCCACGCGACGCGAACGGCTATGCCGTCGCGGCCTTCTTGGCCAACTTACTCTTCTGGCGCGCCGCTGTGTTGCGGTGAATGAGACCCTTCCGCGCGGCACGATCAAGCAGCGAAACGGCGGAGAGACGTTCATCGGCGTTCCCCCCGTTCTTGGCCTTCTTCACCGCAGTACGCAGTGCCGAGCGCTGCGCACGATTACGCACTGCAGCCGCGCGCGATTTCCGCAGATCCTTCTTCGCGGACTGGATATTCGGCACAAAAAACCTCGAGTACAGGGCAGGGTCGATAAGGATACAGAACGCTAAACATATCAGAAGCCTGAAGTTGGGTCAAGTCGGCTGAGCGATCCTTTTGACACGCCTCGCTTCCGACACTAACTTCCCCCACTCCGCACTTGCTTGGAATCACCAGCCGGTTTCCAGTCGCCCTCGCCTCTTGGATAAGATCCAGCTCTTCGCTCTCGTTGCGCCGGTGCTGTTGTTTTCCATGGTCGCGCACGAGTACGCCCACGGCTACGCCGCCTTCAAACAGGGCGACAACACCGCCTTCCAGCTTGGTCGGCTGACGTGGAACCCGATCAAGCACATCGATCCGTTCATGACGGTGCTGTTGCCGGTGATGCTCTTCTTTCTCGGCGGCCCCATCTTTGGCGGCGCGAAGCCCGTTCCGGTGA
The DNA here is from genome assembly GCA_031419135.1 of Gemmatimonadaceae bacterium. Taxonomy (GTDB): domain Bacteria; phylum Gemmatimonadota; class Gemmatimonadetes; order Gemmatimonadales; family Gemmatimonadaceae; genus Gemmatimonas. The sequence goes on along the minus strand of JANOKE010000001.1, from coordinate 8,369 downwards.
ACCCTGGCAATTACCGGCACTACCGTCGCGGCGACATTATCGTGTCGCTGGCCGGCGTCGCCACGAATGTCGTGATCGCCGTGCTGAGCGTCCCGCTCGTCATCTTCGTTGGCGTGCTGGGCAGTTGGTTGCCCGCGTTGGTCAAACCGTTCGGCATTCTGCAACTCATGCTGGTGCAGGGAATCTTCATCAACCTGATCTTGGCGGCGTTCAACCTGATACCGGTTCCCCCGCTCGACGGGTCGCACGTGTTCAAATACATCTTGCCACCACAATGGGCGCTGGCGTATCAACGGCTGGCCGGGGTCGGGCTGCTCTTGCTGTTCGCGCTGCTGTCGTTTGGTCGCCCCATCGTGACGGCCTGGCTGGCCCCGGCGTACTACCTGCGCGCGCTGGCCGAACGGTTCTACTTTCCATTCATGCTGCCTAACCCCTTTTCGGCGTGATCGCCCAGTCCTTCCGTCTGTCCGACTCGGAGTCGCCCGCGTTCGTCGTGGAACTGAGTCAGTTCACCGGTCCACTCGACCTGCTGCTGTCGCTCATCCGAGACGAACAGCTGGATATCTACGACATTCCGATTGCGCGCATTGCCGAGCAGTTTCTGGGACGCATCGGATCGTTGGGGCTCGACGAGGCCGCAGACTATCTGGAAATGGCGGCACGCCTGCTGCGCATCAAGGCCCAGATGCTTCTGCCACGTGCCGACGGCGAGGAAGCGTGGGAGGACCCGCGCGCCGAGTTGGTGCGTCGTCTGCTCGAGTATCAACAAATGCGGGAAGTGGTAGATCTGTTGGAGCATCGTGGTGAAGGGCGCCGTCATCAGTTCAATCGACGGTGGGTGCCGCAGGCGGTCGATATCACGCCCCTCTCGGCGCCGTTGTCGCTCACGCTGAACGATTTGTTGGCCGCGGTGGATCGCGTCCTGCGCACCGCGAACGAACCCACGATGCATGATGTCGTGCCGCGTTCACTCGATGTCGCAGGGGCGATGTCCACGATACGGGCGTTGCTGGCCATGCGGCGCGACGCGCGGTGGTCCGATTTCGTGGGGCACGATGCGGAGCCGTGGCAGATTCTGTCGGTGTTGCTGGCGTTGTTGGAAATGGCAAGGATGGGCGAACTGCGAATCGCGCAGGCCCGCCCCTTTGGCACTGTGGAGATTGTGTGTGACGCCGTTAGCGAAGCTGCTTGAGGCGGCGCTGTTCGCCGCCGTGCGACCGATCGCGCTCGACGCGCTGGCAGCCCTCGATCCCGAGGCGAGCCCCGCCGCCGTGTCGGCGGCGCTCGATGAATTGCGCGAACATTACGATGTCGACGGTCATGGCGTGGAGGTGGTTGAACAGGGTGGTGGCTGGCAAATCCTCACACGCGCCGAGTACGCCGAGGCCATTGAGCGCGCGCAAGTGGCGGTTCGCCCACAACGGCTGTCTGCCGCGTCACTCGAAACGCTGGCCATCATTGCCTACCGACAGCCCATTGGTCGCGCCGAAATCGAAGAGGTTCGCGGCGTCGCCGTGGGAAGCGTGCTGAAAACGCTGCACGAGCGCGGACTGATTGACATCGTCGGGCGAAGCGAAGGCATCGGTCGTCCGCTGTTGTATGGAACCACCTTGCAGTTCCTCGAACAGTTTGGCCTGCGTCATCTCGAAGAACTTCCACGGGCCGATGAGTTGGCCATTGCGTTGCGTGGCGTCGGCAGTGCTGTTGTGGCACCGTGACGCGGCCAGGCGGGCGCCCTCCCCGTCGGGGTGAAGGTGCGCCGCGGGCACCCCGGCCAGACGCGCCAAAGTCAGGCGCCTCCAGGCCAGGCGCGCCGAAAGCTGGCGCGCAGACCGGCGCGCAGAAGACAGGCGCTCACAAGCCACGCACCGGTGGAACGAAATCGCGCCCGCTGCGACCGGTACCGGCGGCTGCGCCAGGGAGTGGCGGCAAGGGCGGGACCGTTCCGGCAGTCGAAGAAGGACCGATGCGGGTGCAGCGCGCGCTCGCGCGTGCCGGTCTCACGTCGCGACGCTCGGCAGATCGCGCCGTCGCCGAAGGTCGTGTTCAGGTGAACGGTGAACGCGCCGTAATTGGTCAGCTGGTAGACCCGACGCGTGATCAGATCACGCTCGATGGCGAAGCGGTGAGCGTTGGCGTCACGCGGCACCGGTGGATCGTGCTCAATAAGCCCACGGGGATTGTCACCACAGGGCATGATCCACAGGGACGGCGTACCGTTTTCGATCTGGTGCATCGCGTGCCCGGCCTGGTGTACGTGGGTCGGCTCGATTTCATGACCGAAGGCGTGCTGTTGCTCACCACCGACGGACGCGCGGCGCATGCCCTTACGCACCCCAGTCGCGAGGTGGAGCGAACCTACATGGCCACCGTGCAGGGCGACGCCGTCAGCGCCGCCCGCGAAGCCCGGCGAGGGGTTGAGCTCGACGACGGCGTGGTAATCCCCCGCGAGGTTATCGTCCATCCCCTCGGGCAGCGACGGTGGGGATTCGAGATCACAATCACCGAGGGTCGCACGCATGAAGTGCGTCGAATATGTGAGGCGCTGGGACTCGACGTCGAGCGTCTGGTGCGTACGCGCTTCGGACCGGTTCGTCTTGGTGAACTCGCCGTCGGCGAGACCCGATCGATCACGTCGACCGAGCAATTGGTTCTCGATGCGCTCATTGCGGCGCCCTGAGGCGCTCCGGTCGTGGAGCCTCCGACACCTCTTCGGGGTACCTTCGACGAGTATGGTGATCACCCCTCGCAACACCGGCCCGGCGCGCCTGACGCCATGCCTTACTTGAACCCCAGGAGCAGCACGACGTGACCACCAGCGCCAACGCGTCCACCGACGCGGCTCTCGTGCAGGGCGTGATGCGCGAAGTCGCGCGACGGATTGTGGGCCAGGAGTACATGGTCGAGCGTTTGCTGATCAGCCTTCTCACCGGCGGCCATGTGCTGCTGGAGGGCGTGCCCGGACTCGCCAAAACCCTCACGGTGAAAACACTCGCCGAAACCGTACGCACCACATTTCAACGCATCCAGTTTACACCCGACCTCCTGCCGGCCGATGTCGTCGGCACGCAAATCTACGATCAGCGCACCGGTGAATTCCGCGTCAAACACGGACCAATCTTCGCCAATATCGTACTGGCCGACGAGATCAATCGCGCGCCGGCCAAAGTGCAGGCGGCGCTGCTCGAGGCCATGCAGGAGAAGCAGGTCACCATCGGTGGCACCACCTACATACTGCCCGAGCCGTTTCTGGTACTCGCGACACAAAACCCCATCGAGCAGGAAGGCACCTATCCGCTGCCCGAGGCGCAGGTCGATCGATTCATGATGAAACTGCGCGTTGGGTATCCTACGCGAGCCGAAGAAAAGGAGATCCTGCGCCGCATGGCCGGGGGCGACAAGATCACAATCGCGCCGATCGCGTCCCCCGAGGAATTGCTCGATGCCCGTCGTCGCATCAGCGAGTTGTACATGGACGAGCGCATCGTCGACTACATCGTGGAATTGGTCCATGCCACTCGTCACCCGAACGAAGTGGGCGCGTCTGATCTGGTGCCGCTCATCGAATTTGGCGCAAGTCCGCGCGCCACCATTGCGCTCGGGCAGGCCGCCCGTGCCCATGCGTTTCTTCGTGGCCGGGCGTTTGTCTCACCCGATGACGTCAAGAGCATTGCCCCCGACGTGCTCCGTCATCGCGTCCTTACAACGTTCGAGGCCGATGCCGAAGGCGTGACCAGTGATGCCATCGTGGCGCGTCTCCTCGCGTCGGTCGAGACGCCCTGACGCCGGGGCCCTCCGCCGTGTCGCTCACCAGCGCCTCGCTTGCCAACGCCGTACCCGCCGATGTGTTGCGGCAGGTGCGGCGCATCGAAGTGCGCACGCGTCGACTCGTCGACTCGCGCTTCGCCGGCGAGTATCGCTCGCTGTTCAAAGGGCAGGGGATGGAGTTCGCCGAGGTGCGCGAATACCAGGATGGTGACGAGGTGCGCTCCATCGACTGGAACGTCTCGGCGCGCATGGGGCGGCCATTCGTCAAGCGCTACGTGGAAGAGCGGGAATTGACGATCATGTTGGCCATTGATCTCTCGGGCTCGGCGCGATTCGGAACGCGCGCGCGTTTCAAGCACGAATTGGCTATCGAACTGGCCGGCGTGCTGGCGCTCACCGCGGTGCGCAACAACGATCGCGTGGGACTGCTGTTGTTTTCGGACCAGATTGAGCACGCGTTGCCGCCGCGAAAAGGTCGAAAGCATGCGCTCCGATTGATCCGCGATCTGCTCAGCGTCGTGCCTCGTTCACGCGGCACCTCGGTGACCGCGGCCGTCGACCGGCTCATGCGCTTGCTGCCGCATCGATCGGTGATCTTTCTCTGCTCCGATTTTCTCACGGAGTCGCTTGAGAAACCGCTGGCCCGCCTTGCCCAGCGGCACGATGTCGTGGCGGTCACGCTCGAGGACCCCGCCGAGCGCATCCTGCCAAACATCGGTCCGGCGCGTCTCCAGGATCCGGAAACCGGTCAACGCATCGAAGTGGACACGTCCCATCCGACCGTGCGCGCCGCCTTCGCGAAACAGGTCGCGCAGGCCGACGACGCCCGACGCAAACTGTTCGGTCGGTTGGGACTCGATGAAATTGTCGTGCACACGGAACACGGATACGTGGATGCACTGCTCTCGTTTTTTCGGGCGCGCGCCCGCCGGCCGCACGGCGCGGTGCGAACGGGTCCGCGCGGTTCACTGGGAGATGCCGCCAGCGCGGAAGTCGCCGTGCGTCCGCACGCGACGCCGCGTTCGATACCCGCGCCCGATGTGCTCGCCACTCGGCCCTCGGGACGCGCCACCTATGCCCGCCCGCCGGCGCGCCCGCGATGATGCCGCATATCGCTCACCCTGGCGTCGTGGTCGGCCTCGTCTGGTTCACACTGGGCGCCCTGCAGGTAGTCGCTTCGGCAACGTCCGCACATGCGCAGGCCGGGCGTGCGCGTCGCGTCGTTCCGCGGGCGGCGGTGGCAACTGCCGACAGTGCCACCGTACCAACGATCCGCGCCGGCTTGCTCGTGCGTCCGGATACCGTCGCGGTGGGCGATCCGTTCACCTTGGTCGTAACCATCGAAGTGCCCGCCGACGCCACGGTGCAGTGGGCGACGATCAGCGATACCGCCGCCGTGGTGGCGATGCGCGCACCCACTCGCGTCACGAGTGAAGCACAAGGTGCCACGCGGCGTGAAACGGCCGAGTATGCACTGGCCGCGTGGAATGTAGGCACGTTGCCACTTGGGGTGCCCAATGCAAGTGTTCGCACATCAAACGGCGTCCGTGCGGTGCCGCTTCGCGAGGCACATATCGTCGTGATGACCGTGTTGCCGGCCGACACGTCGCTGCGCGTGCCCAAGCCGCTGCGCGGTCTGTTCCCGCGCGTCGTGCCATGGTGGGAGGCGTGGTGGCCCGCTGCGGCCGCTGTCGCGGCGCTGGCCGTGTTGTGGTGGCTGTGGCGCCGGCGCCGACATCGCGTGGTGAAGCAGGTCGCCGTGCCGATCGACGTGTTTGCGCGCGCGATTCACGATTTCGAGCGCTTGCAGCGTTTGGCACTGGCGGACCTGGGCGAGCGCGGTCGAGCGGTCGCGCTGGGCGTCGAAATTCTTCGCACCTATCTTTCGGCGCGCTTGCCGACCGCCCCGCTCTCGGAAACCAGTAGCGAACTGTTGGCATCGATTGGTGCCGACTCCCGCGTGCCAACCGATCGCCTCGCGTCGCTGCTCGCCGATGTCGATGCAATCAAGTTCGCCCATCGCCCGGTATCAGGTATTCGCGCTCGCGAATTGCAGGACGAAGCGCTTGCGGTCGTGAAGAGTGTCGAACATGCCGATCAGGCGCGTCGAAAACACGAGGAGGCGGTGAGGCAGGCATCTGAACGCGTCGCGCGTGACAACGACCGGGTCGCCAAACGGACGGCCGAGGATGAGGCGCGCCGTCGCTCGCGTCGCGCGAAGAGCGGTGTCACGTGAACAGCCTGCTGGAGCGACTGCGGCAGATGGACTGGGCGGCGTGGCAGCTCAACGGCGCATCTGTTCTGGGTATCAACTTCGCACACCCGCTCGTCCTGCTGCTGCTCGCGCTGCTGCCGATGTGGTCGTGGTGGCAGCGGCGACGTGATCGCGAGCAGGATGCCATTCCGTTTCCGCTCACATTCGTGCTGGCGCGTGGACCGCGTCCCCGTCTGGCGTTCAAGCGATGGCTTCCCTGGCTGCGAATGCTCGCGGTCGCCGGTTTTATCGTAGCCGTGGCGCAGCCGCGATCCGGCGCACGCACGACCCGCGTGTCGAGCGAAGGCATTGATATCGCGTTGGCGGTTGATATCTCCAGCTCGATGCTGGCCGAAGACTTTCAACCGCAAAATCGCATCGAAGTGGCCAAGGAAAAGGTCAAGCGGTTTGTGCTGGGCCGAAAGTCGGATCGAGTGGGACTCGTGGCGTTCTCCGGCGAAGCATTAACGCAGGTGCCGCTCACCACCGACTATCCGGTCTTGCTGGCCGCCATCGACAATCTGCAGGTGGGTCAACTGGAAGACGGCACGGCCATCGGGACGGCGATTGCCACGGCCGCGAATCGGCTGCGCACCGCGCCCGGACGATCGCGCGTAATGGTGGTGCTCACCGATGGCGAAAACAATCGCGGGGCCATCGATCCTCGAACTGCCGCGCAGGCCGCCGCCGCGTTTGGCATTCGCATCTATACCATCGGCGTGGGGAGCGACGGTATGGCGGCGGTGCCCGTCAGCCGGAGTCTGTTCGGACTGCGCTACGAAAATCGACCCGTGAAAATCGACGAGGCCCTGCTCACCGATATCGCGTCGACGACCGGCGGGCGATATTTCCGCGCCAGAGACGCCGAGGCCTTGGAGAATATTTACGAGCAGATCGACGTGCTCGAACGCTCGATCGTGGAGCAGCGCGCATTCGTGCGCTACACCGAACAGTATCGCTGGCCGCTGGTGTTTGGCATGCTGGCGCTGCTGGTCGAGTTGGGTATTCTGGCGAAACGTGGGGTGCTGCCATGAGCGCGCTGCCGCGATTGTTCTTTGATCTGCCGTGGCTGTTGTTGGCGGCGCTCCTGCTGCCGTTGGCCGTGTGGGCCTTGCGTCGACTGCGCGCGCGTCAGCGGCGCGAACGACTGGGGCGATTCGCCGATCCTGCGGCGCTTCTCCGGTTGTTGCGACTCACGGGAACCAGTCCCGGCGCGCGCACCGCCCGGTTGGTGAGCGTAGCGGTTCTCGCGGGTATTGCATTGGCCGGTCCGCGTTGGGGTCTGGCTCGCGGCCCGGCCACAGCGCGAGGCATCGACATGGCCATCGCACTCGATGCGTCGCTGTCGATGACGGCCACCGACGAACGCCCCTCGCGCCTCGAGCGCATGAAGCAAGAGGTGCGGCGACTGCGCGCCATGTCGCGGGCCGATCGCGTGGCGCTCATGGTGTTCGCCGGACGCAGCTATATCCTGACGCCGCTCACCACCGATGACGGGGCGATCGAACTGTTCCTCGACAACCTCGATCCCAGCGTAGTGGGACAGGCGGGGAGCTCCATCGCGAAGGCGATCCGACAGGGGTCGGAGTTGCTGCTCGCCAGCGATGGCAGTGCCGATCGCGCACTGGTCATCATGACGGATGGCGAAGTGTTCGAGCCGGCCGAAGATGTCGAAGCGGCCGCGCGGGAGGCGGGCTCGCAGGGGATCAGCCTCGTCACCGTGGGTTTCGGTACGGAGCGCGGCAGCACCATTCCCATTCGCGACGGGAGTGTCGTTCGCGAGAAGCGCGATGCCGAGGGCAAGATCGTCATCACCAAATACAATCCCGAACTGCTGCGACGCACTGCAGAAGCGGCCAATGGTACGTTCATCGGTGCCGACGCCTCCGACAAGGCCACCCGGGTACGTGCGGCCCTTCGGTCACTGCGTACTGCGCGTCGCACGGTCGATTCGCGCGAGGATCACGTGCCCCGTTTTCTCTGGGCGCTGATTCCGGCGCTGCTGTTGCTGCTCTACGACACGGTCACCATGTCGCGGCGCGTCGTTCGCGATGCACCGCCCGGTGGCACAGCGGTGGACGGTTCCCCGGTGCTTGGACGGTTGCTGCTGCTTATTGCGGTGACAGCAACGGGGTGCGCACGCCCACCCGATCCGGCTATGCTGTTCGCCGACGGCAATGTCAGAGCCGCCGTCGCAGCATATCGAGGCATGGCAGACCGGGGCGATACATCAGCCGTGACACGATACAACCTCGGCACGGCACTGCTGGCTGCAGACTCTCTTAATGAAGCGGTGGTGTTGCTCGAAGCCGTTCGTCGCAGCACCGATGGTGAATTGCGCATGCGG